>NZ_JBFTNT010000025.1:0-58457 GCF_056397585.1 Pedobacter sp. 05L430
TTTCAATCCCATCCTGGGATTTTAGATGGCAAGAAATTTACCAATTTAAAAGTTTAGTAAAAATTCCCAAGGGCTCTGTATTAACCATAGAGGGTACTTATGATAATACAAAGAGTAACCCTAACAATCCCAGTAGTCCGCCTCGAAACGTTTATTCGGCCAATGACATGAAGTCAACCGATGAGATGATGACCATGTTGCTTGTATTTTTACCTTATAAAGAAAATGACGAACAAATAGAACTAAAATAAAGATTTGCAGCTACCCATGTAATAATACTTTAGGTTGATTTAAAAAAAAAATACCATGAAAATAAAGATATGGCTATCTGCACTTTTCTTCTCAGTACTAGCTGTTGTTAACAATGCCAATGGGCAACAGCCTTTATTTTCCTTGCTACCAGCAAAAGAAACAAATATCAGTTTTGTAAATAGGGTAATTGAAACCGATTCATTACATGTGATGAATTATGAATATTTGTATAACGGGTCGGGAGTTGGAGTAGCGGATTTTAATGGTGATGGTTTGCCTGACATTTTTTTTTCGGCAAATGCCGGAGATTATAAATTATACCTTAATAAGGGTAATTTAAAGTTCGAAGATATTACCAATAAAGCAGGTGTAAAAGGAAATGGCACCTGGGCCACAGGAGTAAGCATAGCAGATGTAAATGGAGACGGTTTGCCTGATATATATGTTTGTCATTCAGGAAAATTTCCTGATGATAAACTCAAAAATGAATTGTTTATTAATCAGGGAATTAAAGGAGGTATACCTATTTTTAAAAACATGGCCGAAACTTATGGTCTTGATGCAATAGGAACTCAATCCACACAGGCCGTTTTTTTTGATTATGACAATGATGGTGATTTAGATATGTTTTTGCTAAATCATTCCAACCAAACTTATAAGCCTTTTTTAAATACTAAAAAAGTACGATCTACCCCAAATATGAAATACGGGAATCGTTTATTTAGAAATGATTCTAAAAATAATCAACCTCATTTTGTAGACGTTACTTTAGCCTCAGGGATTATAAACAATGCCTTAAATTTTGGGCTAAGTGTAGCGGTAAGCGATTTAAACAATGATGGCTGGCCAGATATTTATACCTCAAGTGACTATACCGAACAAGATTGCCTTTACATCAATAATAAGAATGGAACTTTTTCGGAAAGTATCCGGAAATCAATTAAACACATCTCAAAATATTCAATGGGTTCGGACATTGCCGATTATAACAATGATGGAAGACCGGATATCTTGACTCTTGACATGCTGCCAGAAGATAACCACAGGCAAAAACTGCTTAAAGGGCCGGATGAATACGATCAATATCACTTATTGTTAGACAGTGGATATTATAACCAGCAAATGAGAAATATGCTACACTTAAATGAAGGTGTGGCGCAGGATGGTAGCTTGCGCTTTAGTGAAATAGGTCAGTTGGCAGGTGTTTCTAATACAGATTGGAGTTGGGCATCGTTATTTGCAGATTTTGACAACGATGGCTGGAAAGATTTATTTATATCCAATGGTTATTTAAGAGATTTTACCGACATGGATTTCTTAAAATATACAGTTGCCAGTGCACAAAAAGAATCGCTTAAACAAGGGAATTTAAAGTTTCAAACTTTCGATTTGGTAAAAAAAATGCCCTCAAACAAAATTTCAAATTATATTTTTTCTAACAATCATGATTTAACTTTTAGTAACAAAACGGCAGAGTGGGGAGTTTCAGAGCCTTCTGTTTCCAATGGTGCCGCTTATGCTGATTTAGATAATGACGGTGATCTGGACTTGATTGTTTGTAATATAAACTCACCTGTAATGGTGTATAAAAATAACTCAGAATTACTAAAACCCAACTATTTGAAAATTGAGCTTGTCGGTACAGGGTTAAATACGGCTGCAATAGGAGCTAAAATTTATGTTAAAACAAAAGATAACATACAGTATCAGGAAAAATATGTGGTACGTGGTTATCAATCTAGTGTAAGTCAAACAAATTGTTTTGGTGTAGGTAAAAATACTGAAATAAATTCCGTTAGGGTCATTTGGCCTGATGGAAAAGAGAGCTTTATTGAAAACATACAATCGAACCGAACATTAACTTTCAATCAGAAGGATGCGGTAATCAAAAAAGAGAATATTACTAAAACAAAACCCTTGTTTGTAGATAACAAACTAGAATCGGGACTAGAATTTAAACATAATGAGAATGATTTTATAGACTTTAAAGTCGAAACGCTTTTACCTTATCAGCTATCAAAATTCGGCCCTGCTTTAGCCAAGGCAGATGTTAATAAAGATGGAATAGAAGATGTTT
Source organism: Pedobacter sp. 05L430 (assembly GCF_056397585.1). Taxonomy (NCBI): domain Bacteria; kingdom Pseudomonadati; phylum Bacteroidota; class Sphingobacteriia; order Sphingobacteriales; family Sphingobacteriaceae; genus Pedobacter; species Pedobacter sp. 05L430. The sequence goes on from NZ_JBFTNT010000025.1 coordinate 2,330, forward strand.
TTATAGGAGGGGCAATTGGACAGACAGGTCAATTATTCTTAGGTAATAAAGAAGGAAACTTTAATCCCTCGCCAAATCAACCTTGGGATGAAGACAAAGTGAGTGAAGATGTAAATGCAGTTTTTTTTGATGCAAATGGCGATGGGGCTCCTGATCTTTGGGTGGTAAGCGGTGGAAATGAATATGATGAAAACGCGCCTGAATATCAGGATCGATTATATCTAAATGATGGGAAAGGTATTTTTCACAAAGCTAAAGACGCATTGCCGAAAATGTGGAGTAGTAAACAGGCTATTAGCGTTGTTGACTTTGATAAGGATGGAGATTTAGATGTTTTTGTTGGCGGAATGAGTAAACCGGGCTCTTTCCCGCTATGTAGTAAAAGCTATTTGCTGCGAAATGAATCAAAAGGAGGGGAAGTAAAATTTAGCGACGTAACCAGCCAACTTTCTCCCGATTTGGAGTACGCGGGAATGGTTGTTACATCTTGTTGGCAGGATTTGAATAAAGATGGATATCCAGAATTGTTAATTGGCGGAGACTGGATGTCGTTAAAGAAGTTTAAAAATGAGAATGGGGTTTTGAAATATGATAAAGACTCGGGCTTAGAAAATTCAGACGGTATGTGGAGTAAGATCGTACCAATGGATGTGAATAATGATGGAGCAATTGATTTCGTTGTAGGGAATTGTGGTTTAAACAATCAATTTAAAGCGAATAGTAAGCAACCAATGACCATCTATGCTTCAGATTTTAATAATGATGGCGTATTAGATCCAATTATGTGTTACTACATTCAGGGAGAAAACTATCCAATGGCATCTAGAGATGAACTACTTGATCAGATGGTTCAATTAAAAAAACGGTTTTTAAGTTATAGTTCCTATTCGGACATAACTATAGATAAGTTATTTACACCGGAGCAGTTAAACCAAAGTCAGAAATTTTACTGCAAACAACTCGAAACATCAATTTTGTTAAATGATGGAACCGGGAAGTTTACCATTAAGCCCCTTCCGATCGAAGCGCAGTTTTCCAGAACATGGGGTATAGTTGTAGATGATTTTAACAAGGATGGAAAAGATGATCTCCTTTTGAGTGGAAATTTTTATCCCTATCGGGTTCAGCTAGGTCAGGCAGATGCTGGTTTGGGTTTACTTTTAATTGGAAATGGCAAAGGTGATTTTAAACCAATGTCTCCTTACGATTCGGGGCTGTATATAGATGGAGACGTTAGAAATATGATTGAGATTAAAGGAGAAACCAAAAAAATTATTATCGTTAAAAATAATGATAAAGTTCAGCTTTTAAAGGCTGCTAATTAAATCGAACAGCATGAAGATATACTTGTTTTTATTTATTTTTTGTATTTCTACAGGTGCAAATGGGCAGTGGAGCAAAATTGAAAATGATCCCTTTCCTCTGCACAGATCTCAAAAAGCCCTTTCTGATATTATTGTAAGCGATATATTTTCTCCACCTGTTGCGAGTAGAATATTTGTTTATTCAAACATTGCCGCATATGAAATTCAGGCTAAGAGTAATAGTCAGTTTCAATCCTTAAAAGGACAATTGAACGGCTTTAATGGAATTCCAAACGCCGACAACAAACAAATTAGCTATTCACTAGCTGCTACCTACGCATATTGGCAGGTTGCAAAACGGCTTGTATTCTCCGATCAGGTAGCTTTAGATAGTTTAAACAGTATCCTTTTGTGGTATAAAATAAAAGGATATCCTGAAACTGTAGTTCAGAACTCAATTTTATATGGTAAAAAGGTGTCAGATTCTATATTAAGGTGGGTTGATCAGGATCAGTATAAAGAAACACGTAAATTAAGACGTTATAGTATTGTTAAAAAAGAAGGTAGTTGGGCACCTACTCCACCTGGTTATATGGCGGCAGTGGAACCTTATTGGAATAAAATAAGACCACTATGTATGAAAACGGCCGATCAATTTAAACCTTCTCCTCCTCCGGCTTATAGTAGGGATAAAAATAGTGCCTTTTACAAAACTGCCAATGAGGTTTATCTAACGGGTAAAAACCTAAATGATGAACAATTAAACATTGCAAAATTTTGGGATTGCAATCCTTTCTTTTTAAATGTAAATGGACATATGAATTATGCAACGAAAAAGATATCACCAGGAGCACATTGGATTTCTATTGCTGGCATTGCCTGCAAACTGAAAACTTTTAATTATATACAAAGTAGTTTTGCATACACGTCTACATGTATTGCATTGTTTGATGCGTTTATTAGTTGTTGGGATGAAAAATACAGGAGCAACTATATCCGGCCGGAAACATTTATAAATTCTAATATTGATGAAAATTGGCAGCCAATTCTGCAAACGCCACCATTCCCAGAATACCCAAGTGGGCATAGTGTTGCTTCAACATCAGCAGCCTATATTCTAACTAAAATATTTGGAGATAATTTTAAATTTCAAGACAATACAGAGGTTGATTATGGATTACCAATAAGAAGCTTTACTTCTTTTGATCAGGCGGCTAAAGAAGCGGCTATCAGTAGGCTTTACGGTGGAATTCATTATAGGCCGGCTATTGAAAATGGCCAAATTCAGGGGAGGGATATTGGGAAGCATCAGACAGAAAAAATTATAATGCAAAAAAAATAATTTAAGAACACAGTCGAGATTCAACCGTTTGAAAGCACCAAGCCAATACCTTATCTTTACAATCTTAGAATTTTGCAGGATGAAAAGATACCTTTTACTACTCTTATTATTCACCGCGCTGTCGGGGTATACACAAAACACGATCAATAACTACAAATACATACTGGTGCCTGAGCAATTCAGTTTCTTTAAAGAAGTGAACAAGTATGGTCTGAACAACCTGACCAGGAAGTTGTTGGAAGAAAAAGGGTTTACGGTTTATTTTGATAATGAAAATTTGCCGGTGGAAATCGCCGCTAACAAATGTAAGGCAATGACTGCAGATCTTACAGAAAAAAAAGGAATGTTTACCACCAGACTTACGCTGATATTAAAAGACTGTCAGGGTAACGTAGTTTTCAAGGGCGAGGAAGGTAAAAGTAAGGAAAAGGATTTTACTGCGGCTTATCAGGAGGCCTTACAAAACGCCTTTRTTTCTTTCAATGAACTTCCCTATGCTTTTTCAGGTGATGTCCAGATGGCTGAAAGTGTAAAAGCACCCGAGGTCGTTGCTGCGCCGGCAAATCAACAGGCAGCAGGGGCTGAAACTACCGAGCCATCAGGTACACTATATGCCCAGGTAACGACAACTGGTTTTCAGTTGGTCGATACCACACCGAAAAAAATGCTGACCCTATTTAAAACTTCTGTTGAGAATTGTTTTATTGCCGAGGGTAGTCAGCACAAAGGTATGGTACTAAAAAAAGACGGGAAGTGGTTCTTTGAATACTACAACAATGATAAACTGATTATTGAAGAATTACTGATTAAGTTTTAGTTTCTCATTTTAAAGTAAGGTTATTGATGTTGTTTAAGCCACTCTGCGCGTCGTTGATCGGGAAGATGTTTTACAGAGAAATTTTCAAACCGGGCCTCAAAGCCGTTTCCATCAGGAGAGGCAGCCATAAGGCCAACCATAACAGGAGTATTGTCCTGTAACGGAGCATTGCGGGTCATGATATAGTTTTTATCATCAAAAGAATAATAAATCTCGATAGCATCCAATCTCCGTAATGCCTTAATCCAAATAAAAGGAGGCATCTTGTTAAGTGTGGTCACGCTCCAGTCACTCTTTTCATTGGTCACCACTGTACTGATATTAAATTTACCATCCACAAATTCAACCCCGGTTTTAATATAGTTTTTTTGATCAATACGAATCATAAGTCCCATTTGATCGAATCGGGCTTTGTAATCACCTGTTAACTTTACCTTTGTTTCAAACTCGCCACCGTAAGTGCTGTAATAAAAAGGCGCATCGTCAACCGTGAAACCATAATGTGATATTCGCCAATAATCAGTTTTGGGTGTTACCTGCATAATTAAGCTGCCGTCTTTGATCTGCCATCGTTCCGGTTCATTATACCAATTCATTTTCTCCAGACTCTGGGCACTGATTTCGCTGAAACTCAGCATTAGCGTAATCGCCAGTAAGGTTTTTTTTATATTTTTCATAGCTTCGAAAGCTTAACTTGTGCACTCCAAATTTACAGTTTGCTAATCTTACACAAATGGCTATAAATAACCATCAATACACCAAAGAGATGCGTGATTTGCTTGACATAAAACTATTTTCTCAACCAATTTCTGGTAAACTTCAACCTGATCTGCTACTCGATGACGGCAAAATAATCGCTGGAATGTATTCAAAACTAGAAAATGCCATCAGCGTATTGAGTGATATGAGGGCAAGAAAAAGTTATATCTATCCTGGTGGAGTTGCCCGTCAACTTGGTTTTGAACCCACGCGAACAGAAATAAATTCAATCTGGGAAGATGAACTGTTAGCCCGGGTTCATCCTGAAGATCTTCAAAAGAAGTACAGACTGGAATTTAAATTTTTCCAGCTAATTAAATCTATTGACTTAGCTGATCGTCTCAATTACAGTCTGATCACAAGGTTACGGATAAGAAACAGCGAAGGAAAATATGTCATGATCAAACATCGTCTGCTTTACCTTAGCAGTACCAAAGAAGGGGATGTTTGGTTAACCCTCTGTTTATACAACGTGGTGTATGATCATCCTGGATTTGACGTCCCTGAAGGTCTTATCATTAATTCCGGTACAGGTACAATAGTAGATAGTGAGCAGGGACGGTTCGAAGACATACTCTCTATACGAGAAGGACAGATTCTTCACCTTATTAACCAGGGGTTAAGGAGTAAAGAGATAGCCAGTAAACTGTCTCTGAGTATCCATACTGTGAACAGGCACAGGCAGAATATTTTTCAGAAACTCAATGTAAACAACGCAATGGAAGCCTGCAGGGTTGCCGATGCTGCGGGTCTACTACATCGGCCATAGAGAATGGATTAATAAACAAGGGACATTCGGAATGTTTTGGCATGATTTTGAACCGATTTTTCATTATTTACTTATTAAACGCTCAGCACATTGACCAGATCCAGTTTATCAGCAAATGCCAAGTATTTTAAAGACGGGGGTGAGATGGGAGAACTTACCCGGAACTTTGACTGGTCAAAGTCTGTTTTAGGTAGTCCGGAAAAATGGCCGCAAAGTTTGCTGACCACCGTAAATATTATCCTCAGATCAAAGTTTCCAATGTTTTTGTGGTGGGGGAAAGAACTCATTCAGTTTTACAATGATGCTTACCGCCCAAGCCTCGGTAATGAAGGGAAACATCCTGTCGCATTGGGACAAAAGGGTGCGGAATGTTGGCCGGAAATTTGGCCTACTATAAAGCCGTTGATMGATCAGGTTATGGGAGGAGGAGCGTCTACCTGGAGCGAAGATCAACTCATTCCTATCTATCGCAATGGCAGAGTAGAGGATGTTTACTGGACTTTCAGCTACAGTGGTGTGGATGACGAAAACGGAGCCGTTGGCGGGGTATTGGTCATTTGTTCTGAAACGACTAAAAAGGTAAAAGCCTATGATGAAGTTGAACAAGCCAAAAAGGAATTGGAATTTGCAATTGAGGCTGCAGAACTTGGCACATGGGATCTTAATCCACAAACCAATAGGTTTATTGGAAACCAACGGCTAAAAGCTTGGTTCGGCTTGTCTGCGGACGATGAAGTTGAACTGCCTAAGGCGACAAGTATTATTGCTGAAGCCGATCGTCCGCGTGTATTGGATGCCATCGGCGAGGCGATGACTTATAGTTCCGGAGGAAGTTATGACATCGATTATATCATTCAGCCTCCTGACAATCCTATCCCCAGGCATGTACGCGCTAAAGGGAAAGCATTATTTAACACGGATTTGCAGGCCATTCGATTCAGTGGCATATTGCAGGATATTACGGAGCAAAAGAAAGATGAGGTCCGAAAAAATGACTTTATTGCGATGGTCAGTCATGAACTGAAAACACCATTAACCTCATTAAAAGCTTATGTGCAGGTGTTGATGCGAAAAGCGAATATCAAATCTGATGAATTCAGTGCAGCGACGCTGATTAAACTCGATACCCAAGTGAATAAAATGGCAGGCCTTATAAACAGCTTCCTGGATGTCTCCCGTTTAGATTCTGGTAAAATACACCTGGATAAGAAAGAATTTCTGATCAACGATCTGATTTTGGAAGTGCTGGAAACCTTTTTTGCACCTGTTATCATTACCCCCCTTCATTTTAAGCCTGGTCCAGATTTAACAGTCATGGCCGATCGGGAAAAGATTGGTCAGGTAATCAATAACCTGGTCAGTAATGCCATAAAATATAACGTGGGAGGGATGCCCGTAGCCCTGAGCTGCCATAAAGAAGACGGTAAAGCTATAATTTGTGTGTCTGACCAGGGCTTGGGCATAAAAGAAGAGGACCTCCCTCATGTATTTGAACGTTTTTATCGGGTGAATGATGAACAGGGCCGATCCATTTCCGGGTTTGGGATAGGGTTGTACCTCTGCTGGGAGCTAATTCATTTTCATGATGGAGAAATCTATGCAGAAAGTGAGTGGGGAAAAGGTTCTGTTTTTTCTTTTAGTTTACCCTTAATTTCTGATTAATCAATTTCAAGATTGTATCCTTCATTCAACCAATGGAATTAGCCGGCTAAAATTAATCTTTTACAACCTTAATAAACGAAGGCCCAAACTGGCATACTTTATCTTTGATTCTGTTCCATACTACAAATTTATGGCGATATGGGTATGCGAAAGTTATTCTAAACCGGCAATGTTGTTGTTGGATTAACGATGGTAAATAAAAATCAATTATTTAGGCAATGGTTACCAAAAACAGAAAAAGATTGGACAAGGCTTAACAATAAGTTATATTTCCATTCCAAAAGATTAGGCGGAGCCGGAAGGAATTTGTTTACCTCAGCCTCCTTTTATATAACAATATGGAAATCAAATGAAATTAATTAAGACCTTACTACTCCTTGCATTAGTTAATAGTTGTATGCATCTGTTTGCACAAAAGCAGCAAAGGGGAACTGCGGCAAAACGACCAAATATTGTGATTATCATTTCAGATGATCATGCCTATCAGACCATAAGCGCCTATGGTAGTAAATTGATGAAAACCCCCAATATAGACCGGATTGCAAATGAAGGGGTTCGTTTTGATAAGGCATATGTAACCAACTCCATTTGTGGTCCCAGCAGGGCAGTAATCCTGACTGGAAAATACAGTCATAAAAATGGATTTAAAGATAATGAAAGTTCAGTTTTTAATGGCGACCAGGACTCCTTTGCAAAGCAGTTGCAGAGAGGCGGCTATCAGACTGCATGGATTGGCAAATGGCATCTGGAAAGCAAACCCCAGGGTTTTGATTTTTGGCAGGTATTGCCTAATCAGGGACAATATTTCAATCCGGATTTTGACATGATGGACGGTAGCAAAAAAAGAATTGACGGCTACGTAACCAATGTAATTACGGATGAAGCTGAAAACTGGTTGGATAAAAGAGACGAATCCAAACCATTTTGCCTTGTTATCGGACATAAGGCCACACATCGTGTTTGGTTGCCAGATACTGCTGATCTGGGGCGCTTTGATAAGGTTAACTTTCCGCTTCCGGCCAATTTTTACGATACCTACCAAAACAGAAAAGCTGCCGAGATACAGGACATGTCCATTGAAAAGACCATGCTAATGGGGTATGACCTAAAGATGTTCGGTTCTGATGATAAGGAGAATAAAGATGGTAATTTTAGTAGGATGAACGCCGCCCAGCGTGCTAAAGTTGATGCTTATTATAAGCCTATAGAAGCACAATTTAATGCATTGAAATTACAGGGAAAAGCACTTACCGAATGGAAATTCCAACGTTATATGCGCGATTACTTAAGTACTGCAACCTCCCTGGACCGAAACATCGGGCGCACACTGGACTACCTGGATCAACATGGTCTGAGCAAGAATACTATTGTAATCTATCTGTCTGATCAGGGATTTTATATGGGAGAACACGGATGGTTTGATAAACGTTGGATTTATGAGGAGTCATTCCGTACCCCTATGGTTATGCGATACCCCGGCCAGGTAAAAGCAGGCACTGTTTCCAATCGTTTTGTGATGAACCTGGACATTGCCCCAACCGTACTTGATGCTGCGGGGTTGCCTATCCCAAAAGATATACAAGGCATATCTATGTTGCCGGCCTTAAAAAACCATGCTGATAAAGGCAGACAGGTTTTATACTATCATTATTATGAAAATGGTGAGCATTCAGTTTCCCCTCATTTCGGGATTCGCACAAAGAGGTACAAGTTGATCCGGTTCTATAAGCGTGTAGTAGGGTGGGAGTTGTACGATCTGCAAAAAGATCCACATGAAATGGATAATAAATATGGGAAAAAAGGATACGAAACCATCACTGCCGACTTATATCAAGAGCTAAACAGGCAAATCAATAAATTTGAAGATCAGGATGCGTTGCAAATCTTGAACGAAAGATAAGATCAAGTTATTGATTAAAAGAAAAAAAGCCGGTCTAAAATTTTAGACCGGCTCTTTTTATAAGAAATTGTTGTTATTTCCAACCACCACCAAGTTCCTGATAGATATTGGTTACAGCACTGAGCTGGTTCTTTTTTGTTTCTATGAGTTCCAGTTTTGACTCCAGGGCATCCCGCTGGGTCATTAGCACTTCCAGATAATCTGCCCTTGCCGATTTAAATAAGTCATTGGAGATATCAATAGATTTGTTGAGTGCATCTACCTGGTCAGACTTCAAACGAAAACTCTTTTCCAGGTTATCTATATTCGACATTTGAGTAGAAACTTCTAAGTATCCATTTAAAATTGTTCGCTCATAGTTATACATGGCCTGAAGCTGACGCAAGTTTGCATTTTTAAACTCTGCCTTAATTCCGTTTCTATTAATTAGCGGGCCAGCAAGATCTCCGGCAAGTGAATACAGCATTGATTCGGGCGATTTCACCAGATAAGATGGGTTAAATGCCTGAAACCCGAACGCTGCGGAAATATCGAGTGAAGGATAGAATTCCGCTTTTGCTACTTTTACATCTAATTTCGCAGCAGCCAGCTCCAGTTCTGCTTGTTTAATGTCTGGTCTGTTGGCCAGCAGCTGCGATGGAATACCTGTGCGAACTGCCGGAGGCAAGAGGTTCAGAAAATTGCCATGATCTCTTGGGATTTCCTGAGGGAATCGACCAAGTAAAAAATTGATCTTGTTTTCACCCTCCTTGATCTTTTGAAGAATGTCAAACTCCAAACTTTGAGAATTCAGTACTTCCGCTTTAAATTTCTGAACAGCTAATTCGGTTACCCTGGTTGCTTGTTTTTGAATTTTTACTATCTCAAGGGCATCCTTTTGAAGCTGGATGTTCTGTTTAACAATCTCTAACTGATTATCCAAAGCCAGCAATTCATAATAAGAGTTGGCAACCTCAGCAATTAAATTAGTCAGCACAAAATTTTTGCCCTCTACGGTAGATAAGTATCTGCTAATTGCAGCTTTCTTAGAGTTACGGAGTTTTTTCCAAATATCTACTTCCCAGTTTGCATACACTGCAGCGGTATAGTCCATCAGTGGGTCTGGAGTTTCTTTTCCCGGGGCAATTTCTGTTGAAGCATCACCCGCACCCTGGCTGGTGTACCTTCCTACTTTTTCAACACCCAAGCCAAGCTTTGCACCTACGGTTGGTAAAAGCGCTCCCTGTTTAAATTTGATGTCGTTCTTGGCTATTTCCACTTCCTGAAGTGTTATACTCAACTCCTGGTTATGTTTAAGGGCCGTGTCAATCAGATTCACCAAATTTGGGTCGGTAAAAAAGCGCCTCCATTCAAGCGCAGCCATATTGGTGGTATCCCTGTTGTCATTATAAGATTCGGGAACAGATTTGTTTTCAGCAGACTGCATGAACGCAGGGACCTTACAGCTTGCAACGGCCAGGCAAATACCCACCAGGCCAATGCATTTATATATCTTGTGTTTATACATTGTGATCAATTTCTTCAGTTAAAGGATTTTCTTCTTCATTTTTAACAAGAGCATATTTTTCTGAGATTTTGCCGAAGATGTAGTACAATCCCGGTATGATAAGAACACCGAAAACAGTTCCGAAAAGCATACCTCCGGCAGCAGCCGATCCGATTGTCCTGTTACCTGTTGCACCCGGTCCGGAAGCAAAAACCAATGGGATCAATCCGGCAATAAATGCAAAGGAAGTCATCAGAATAGGGCGGAACCTTACGGCCGAACCTTCAATAGCCGCCTGAAGTACTGAGCTTCCTGCCCTGTGTTTCTGAACGGCAAACTCTATGATCAATACAGCATTCTTACCCAGCAGACCGATAAGCATAACCATAGCCACCTGAGCATATATGTTATTCTCTAACCCGAATAATTTCAACAAGAGGAATGCTCCGAAAATTCCGGCCGGAAGTGAAAGAATTACAGGGAATGGTAAAATAAAGCTCTCATACTGTGCAGCAAGGAGCATATACACGAAAACAAGGCAGATGATGAAGATATAGATCGCTTCATTTCCACGGGCAACCTCGTCTTTGGAAATACCTGCCCAGTCAATCGAGAATCCTCTTGGTAAACTGGTTTTAGCCACTTCCGATACTGCATTAATTGCTGAACCACTACTATAGCCTGGCGCAGAGGAACCACTAATCTCTGATGCATTATACATGTTGTGTCTGGTGATCTCTGATAATCCGTAAACCTTCTCAATTTTCATGAAGGCCGAGAATGGCACCATCTCGTCACGGTTATTCTTCACATATAGTTTCAGAACATCTTCAGGTAAGGCCCGGTATTGTGGCAAGGCCTGCACCATCACTTTGTATTGCCTATCGTATTTGATAAAGCTGGTTTCATAGTTACTTCCCACTAATGTAGAAAGCGTATTCATCGCATTCTCAATAGTTACTCCTTTTTGCTGAGCAATGTCGTTATCAATCTTGAGCATGTATTGCGGGAAACTGGCACTGTAAAACGTAAATACCGATGATAATTCAGGGCGTTTACTCAGTTCCTTTACAAAATCCCTGCTCACCGTTTCCATCTTTTTGTAATCACCTGTTCCGGCTTTATCCAGCAAACGCAACTCAAAACCACCAGCAGCTCCGTAACCCGGTACAGCGGGTGGTTGGAAAAATTCAATGGTGGCCCCCGTTACATCTTTAGATTTCTCTTCCAATTCATTAATTACCTCCTGTACAGAGTGTTTACGTTCCTCCCAGCTTTTCAAGTTGATCAGACAAGTTCCTGAATTGGCTCCGGTACCCTCTGTAAGGATCTCATAACCCGCCAAAGAGGAAACGGATTGTACATCTTCCATGCCTTCGGCAATTTTCTGTAGCTTCTCGGCAACTTGATTTGTTCTTTCCAATGATGAACCGGGAGGGGTTTGTATTACCGCATAAAACATCCCCTGATCTTCGTTTGGTATGAAACCTGAGGGAAGGCTGTTGTTTAGTAGCCATATACCAGCGCAAAAGGCAACTAACATGATAAAAGTGACCGCCCGTCTGTTAACAATTAAACTTAACAACTTCTGGTACTTGCCCGAAACCCTGTTGAACCAATTGTTAAAACCATCCAGCACTTTATTAAGCCACGTTTTCTTTTGGGCTTTTCCATGATTATTCTTCAGCATAATTGCACACAGGGCAGGGGTAAGGGTAAGTGCAACCACTCCTGATAAAATAATTGATGTTGCCATGGTAATAGAAAACTGTCTGTAGAATATTCCTACGGGGCCAGACATAAATGCAACAGGAATAAATACCGCTGCCATTACAAAAGTGATCGCAATAATAGCCCCGCTAATCTCATGCATTGCTTCTTCGGTGGCTTTAAGCGGCGAAAGATTCTTTTCTTCCATTTTGGCATGGACTGCTTCAATTACTACAATGGCATTATCTACCACAATACCTATTGCCAGCACCAGAGCGAATAAGGTGATGAGGTTAAGTGTTATCCCAAAGAATTGCATAAATACAAAAGTTCCTATAAGAGATACCGGTACTGCAATGGCCGGGATTAATGTTGAGCGCCAGTCGCCAAGGAAAAGGAATACAACCAATCCTACAAGAATAAATGCCTCTACAAGGGTGTGTATTACTTTTTCAATAGAAGCATCCAGGAATTTGGATACATCATAACTGATCTCATAATCTACACCTTTAGGAAATGAGCTCGATTTGATTTCCTTCAGTTTAGCTTTTATGTCCTTGATTACCTGGCTCGCATTACTTCCATAAGATTGCTTTACAACTATAGCAGCCGAAGGTCGGCCATTAAGATTGGAATAAAGATCGTAATATGAACTTCCAAACTCCACATCAGCTACATCCTTCAGGTGAAGTATCTCTCCTTTTGCGGATGATCTTAGTATGATGTTCTCATATCCCTCTTTGGTACTAAACCTTCCGGGATATTTTAATACATATTCAAATGCCTGAGATCTTTTACCGGAGCTTTCTCCGGTTTTACCTGGCGAAGCTTCCAAACTCTGCTCGTCAAGTGCTTTTAAAACTTCATCGGCCGATATCTTGTAAGCCAGCATACGGTCTGGTTTTAACCATACCCTCATGGCATATTCGCGGTTACCAAGGATATCTGCAACTCCAACACCATCAACTCTTTTTAACTCTGATAATACGTTGATGTCGGCGAAGTTGAAAAGAAACTTCTGATCCATATGCGGGTCTTTACTGTACAGGTTGATGTACATGAGCATATTAGACTCTTCCCTCGTAATCTTTACACCTTCACGCACCACCAAAGGAGGTAGTTTATTGATAACAGAAGCTACACGGTTTTGAATATTTATTGATGCCTGGTTGGGGTCGGTACCCAGATTAAATACGGCCTGTATGGTGGCTTCACCATCATTACCGGCATCTGATGCCATGTATTTCATTCCTGGAACACCGTTAATCGCCCGTTCCAGCGGAATGATTACTGATTTGATCATTAGTTCACCATTTGCTCCCGGATATTCCGCAGTGATGTTCACCTTTGGTGGAGAAATGGAAGGGAATTGTGTTACCGGTAATTGGGTGGTAGCCAACACACCCAGAAATGTAATAATGAGCGATATTACTATAGACAGGACTGGCCTGTGTATGAATTTATTAAACATAGAATTACTTTTTTAAGGATGGAATTACTATTCCGTTTTCAATTGCAGACGGGAAATAACTTCCTTGGGTGCTATAAATTCATATTTGATCTTATCATCATCTTTAACCTTTTGTACACCTTCAAGTAGGATTTTGTCATTTTCAGACAGAGTATTTCCTACTACATACAAGTCAGGCATTCTGCTGCTTATACTAATATTCCGCGATCTCACTACTCCATTCTTGTCAACCACAAAAACATATACTTTGTCCTGAATTTCGTAGGTTGCTTTTTGAGGGATTATTAATGCACCTTTAAGTGGAACTGTCATTTGAACTTTACCTGTCTCGCCATTTTTTAAAAGCTTGTCAGGGTTTGGGAATCTTGCCCTGAAAGCGATGTTTCCTGTTTCATTATCAAATTCACTTTCAACGGTTTCTACCTCACCTTTATATTTCAAGGGTTGGCTATTAGCCAAAAGCAGGCTTACCTTGTTGTCGCCGCGACCTTTGATATTAGTCTGATAGTCCAGATACTCCGGTTCAGATACATTAAAGTAGGCAAACATCTGGCTGTTATCAGAAAGGTTAGTCAATAATTCACCTTCGTCAACAAGACTTCCCAGTTTCAAAGGAATGCGATCAATGGTGCCATCAAATGGTGCTTTGATTTCAGTGAATGACAAGTGTAGTTTTGCTAGCGCCACTTCAGCTTTAGCCTGATCAAGTTTAGCTTGAGCCATTGTCAGCTCATTTTTTGACACTACATTTTTATCAGCCAGAGTTTTGGTATTCTGTAATTCTATCTCTACAGATTTGGCTTCAGCCTGCGCTTTCATTAACTCTGCTTCGTACATTTTTGGCATGATCCTGAACAAGAGCTGGCCCGCTTTTACAGATTGACCTTCGTCAACATAAATGTTCTGCATATATCCTTTTTCTTGTGCCCTAATCTCAATGTTCCTTACAGATTTTATTTGTGAAACATATTCCTTGGTAAATGAGGTGTCAATTTTTAAAGGAGTAGTAACCGCATACTTGCTGATTTCTTCCTTTTCTTTTTTTTCAGATGTACAGCTTGTATGGCATAATATAACGCCCAAGCCCATGAGCATTGCAATTCTCTTCATAGTATGAATTAATTATTAATCGATTTGATGATCAGGAATCAGAGATTCCCTGAAATGAGAAATAGCATCAGTTATCGGGTATGAAACCAGAATTACCTCTACGGGCATGTATGATMACGACTTCGATAACTGAAGCGTATTGTTGATCATATTTTTAGAACTCTTTGTAGAATGTATTTGTAAGAAGAAGTGTAGGAAAGGTGCTTGCAAAAAGGCAAGCGGTTTTTGAAATAAGCGTTGGAATAAATTAAAATAGAAGCATAGGTAAGTGTTGCAAAGTACTTGGCAGGCAATACGGATTTCCTGACAGATACAAGATCATCATCTTCGTCTTCAACACTGATGAAGTCTTCTTTTTTATCACCTATGGTACTGGTTTTAACTTCTGAAAGGCCCTGATTGGCAATCACAAGATTTGTTTGTTGCGATTTTTCAACCTTTTGAACAGCAGAATAACTGCTTGTGCTTTGATGAGTGCCCGCATAAACGTGATTTGATCCTCCTAAAAGGAAGAAACACAGGGATAGGAAGAATACAACAGCAGTTTTCATATTCGGCCACAAAAATAGTATTAGCCTTGAAAGTTAACGTAACCTAACTCTTTTTAACTGTCAAAATTGTGTCAATAATTTTCTTCCTATCTATGTAGTACTTAAAAATGAACAACAGTAGTGTCAACCAGCCACTTATCGTTAATGGTAACTTTAAAACTGGTTGATGTAGAAGGGACTAGTAGTTTGCCTTTCACAATTGTACGCTTGTTTCTGTAAATGGGTACACTCAGGGTTTTTCTTACACCACCTCCGGATATCTCAATTAGAATAGGTCTTTCCGTACTCAGAATATAAATGCTGATTGGGCCATTTGCATTGCTTACCTCGTAACCCGCATTATCATCAATACGGCCGAAGGTTTTTTGATCTTTCAATGTAAAACCTGTTGCTTCGAAATTAACATCAACGATGAACTCAGGTACATCTTCCACAAGTACTTCCAGTTTGCCAACAACCCGCTGCATGGTAAGGTTTATTGTTTGGTTTCCATCGATGCTTATTACTGAAGATTTTGCATAAAAAGTATCATCTGTTTTATAATGCTTATCAGCCATTGTTGGGTTAGGTTGCCAATACTGCATGTTTGCCTCGGCAAGAGGTAATAGTATAGGAACTTCGTTGTCCCGGTAATATTTATTGATCCCAAAAAGTGATTTGGAGCCAACCGCAATAAATATATAATTACCAACAGGCAAATCGAAATATATTTCTCCCATGCCAGGCAAATTGCTGGTTTGAGTTGATCTATAATATTCATTTCCGGTGTCAAAATTAAATATGATAAAGGTCAATTGATTGACTAAATTTTCTATGGGCGTAACTAATGTTGTTTCAGTGCCACCATCTAAGCCTGTTTTTCCATTCTCAACAGAGAGACCCACTTTGTAGGTTGTTTTATTTGGTTCGGGAACTTCTTGCCCAGCTTTTTTACTGCATGCTGATGACAGCAGGATGAAAGTAATTGAAGAGATAAACGCTAATTTTTTCATGATCTTTTTTAAGATGAAAATACCCAACATTTAATGAAAAGAAATGGAACTTTTATGATTGTGTAGCAAAGTGTATAAATATCACATAACCTGTATAACCTGTTATTTATCGCAGTTTAAAGATCGAGAATTACCATTCAATAAGTTTGCTGTATAATCTGAACGTTTTCARATTAAATTGGTGTTATAAAGAACGCAATTATGATTAACAAAGATTTGTATTACACTCAAACCGAGGCTTGCAGTGTTTTAAGAATTTCTCTGAAGAAATTTAAGAGCATTGTTAAAAATAATAAACTCCTTATTTATAGAAGTTCTGAAACTTCAAATTCCTATGTGAAAAAGAGAGATTTTCTGAATGCAATGCTGAATGGAATATAGCTTCCTAAAAGCATTTGTATCATTTTTGTTGCGCAAACGTTTGTTTCGGGTTGTGTAAAGGCTGTCTTTTTCACCATTAAATAGTGCCTCTGGAGTGCTTTAAACTAACTTCTTAGTAGATAATTAAACATTGGGTTAATTATTATTCCCATAGAAATAAAAAAGATCATGATTCATAAGATCAAGCTTTGCCGAACAAAGCCTGACTGAAGTTTGATATACCTAAAAGCAATTTATTAAAGATTTCAAGAGGAAGTTATACTGGCGTCCGTGCTAAATCAATCGATTGCGTTAAGTTGTACATAATATGTGACCTCCCGACTCTATACATTAGAGCTGAAAAGTTTTAACCATCTAAGTCCTTCCTCTCAATTCATGAGATTAAATAGTATGATAACCTAACAAAGTAATTACTGCAATTCCAATAACTAACTAACAACTAAACTAAATAACAATTATGATTGACTATTATTTAAAACGGCAGCTAAGGCCGTTCGTTAAAACACTAGTATTGATAAAACTTTGTTTTTTAATATTGGTGACTGCATCTATAAGTGCTTATGCAGGAGGCCTGCCTGTAAACTACACACGAGCTGACATTAATGTTAAAGGAACAGTTAAAGACAGTCAAGGTAACCCTATACCTGGTGTTTCTGTACAAGTGAAAAATTTAACAAGCCGCGGAACGTCAACCAATGCAGAAGGAGCCTATGCACTCACTGTACCAGAAAATAGTGTTTTGGTTTTCAGAGCTATAGGTTTTAAAACCAAAGAAGTTACTGCAGCAAAAGCTGGTACAATAGATATAAGTCTTGAGGATGAATCTAGCAACCTGAATGAAGTTGTAGTTGTGGCCTATGGTACACAAAAAAGAACGAGTTTAACTGGTGCTATTGCCACTGTAACTCCTAAGCAGTTAAAGGACAGGCCAGTAACTTCAATACAGAATGCATTACAAGGTGTTTCTCCTGGTCTTACTATTTTACAGCGTCCTGGGGACTTAAGCCGAGATGCATCTGCTTCAACTACTGTAAGCATTAGAGGTAGAAGTAGCCTGGTGTCTGGTGGAAGCAATCCAATGTATGTTATTGATGGCATACCTGCCTCTGCACAGGAATTCGCTACCTTAAATCCTAACGACATTTCTAGTATGTCTGTTTTAAAGGATGCATCTTCTGCTGCATTGTATGGGTCAAGAGCAGCCAATGGTGTTATCATGGTAACTACTAAGCGTGGTAACGGAGAGAAAACTACGGTAGAACTTAATGCAAATTACGGATGGCAATCGCCTACCAAAATGGCGAAATATGTAGGCTCAGGCGATTATACTACACTTTACAATGAGGCATTAACAAATGCTGGTGGTGCTCCACTTTTTACTGCAGAACAAATTCAATGGTATAAAGATGGTTCAAAACCAGATCTTTACCCAAATACTGATTGGTATGATAAAGTTCTTCGCAAAACTGCACCCTTAAGTGATATCAATTTAAACATAAATGCACCAGGTAAAATTACCAATAGTTATTTAGGGGTATCTTATCTTAGTCAGGAATCTATTATTCCGAATAAAGATCAGAACMGTTTTGTGGCTAAGTTAAATACTGAAACTACTATTGTACCTGAAATTTTAAAGGTTGGAACTAACTTCTCGTTCATAAACCAAAATTTTGACCGTAAAGGCAACATGAGCTGGACAGAGCTTAACAGGTCTTTGCCAACTTCTGTATTTCGCCAGAGCAATGGCGATTGGGGATCAATCGATAATGGCAAAGCCAATGCGCAAACAGCAGGTCGTAATCAGGCACGCATAATTGAAGAAGGCGGTAAAGCCTGGGATCGTGATAATTATTTCCAGACCTCTGCTAATGCTACTTTAACACCATTAAAAGGGCTGTCAATAAATGGATTAGTTTCCCTAAAATATACAAATGGCAACTCATGGTCTTTTAACAATACCCTTGATCCTATTAATGACTTTTTAACCGGAAAGCCAATTACTTCAACTCAAAAAGTGCAGAATGATATGCTTGAATACTGGCGTAAAAGGAGGGAGCTTTTAACGCAGGTAACAACTGATTATGAACGTACTTTTGGCAAACATTATGGTAAATTAACAGTAGGTGCATCGCAAGAAAGCAATACCTACAGAACAGCATTTGTGGGGCGTAAAAATTTCCCGAATAATGATATGACCACTGTTGTATCGGGATCATCAAATCCTGAAGATATCAACTCTGATGACGATGGACAGGCAAACCGAAGTAACCAGCAAGATTGGGCTATGCGCTCTGTTTTTGGACGTTTCAATTATGCTTTTAACGACAAATACCTTTTAGAAGTTAATACACGTATAGATTATTCATCCCGTTTTCGTAAAGATATCCGCAGAGCAGTATTCCCCTCGTTTTCTGCAGGTTGGAATGTAAGTAAAGAGGACTTTATGAAAAATGTGGATTGGATCAATAATTTGAAATTGCGTGGTTCATGGGGTTCTTTGGGTAACCAGGATGTCGTATCAATTGGAAACTATTTCGACCTGTTAAATACTGGCTATCAATATAGTTTTGAAGAGGCTCCACAAGGCGGAGTGTGGTCAGCAAAAATTGCCAACCCATTGGCAACCTGGGAAAAAGTATATATGACAGATTTGGGTATCGACCTAAGTATGTTCAACGGTAAACTAGATATTACTACAGATTACTATATTAAAAATACTAAGGATCTTTTAATGAGGGTTCCTGCACTTGCAACCAGTGGAGTAAATACAAGCACTACCGATGCTATAAATAGTGGGCTTCCACTATCAAATGGTGCCGCTACCCAAAACAAAGGATTTGAGCTTGCGATTACTCACAACAACAAAATTGGCAGCGATTTTACGTTCAGCATTGGAGGTAATTTATCAATTATTAAGAGTACCATTACTAAGCTAGGCGATGGTAGCGAAACATTTGACGGACGATTTATACAGAAAGTTGGTGAATCAATAGGTTCTTTTTACGGATATGAATCAGAAGGTCTTTTTGTTGATGCTGCTGACGTAACAAATCACGCTTTCCAAACAGCTACCACCAAAGCAGGAGATATTAAATATAAAGATTTAAATGGTGATAACCTGATCGATGCTTCCGATCGCAAGATAATTGGCAACAATGTTCCGTGGTTAAATTATGGGTTTAATTTAAACGCTACATACAAAGGTTTCGATTTCAGTGTACTTACTTACGGGGTGGCAAAGGTTAAAACTTATTTATCTGAAGAGGCTGCTTATCCATTCTTTAATGGCGCCAATGTAAAAGAGCAGTGGTTAAACAGATGGACAACTGCTAATCCTGATCCGAATGCTGATTTCCCACGCATTTTAACAACAGCTGCTGGGGCACATAATTATAATCCTACTTCATCATTCTGGTTATTCAGTGGGGCCTATTTCAGAGTAAGAGGCATAACCTTAGGTTATACTATTCCACAAGATGTAACTAAAAGAATTGGATTGGCTAAACTAAGAATTTATGGAACAGCGAATAACCCTTTCACTTTTATGGCTGATAAACGATTAGCAGATTATGACCCTGAGTCTGATTCTGGACGTGGAGGTTACCCGGGTATTAAAACCTGGTCAATTGGTTTAAGTGCTGGTTTCTAATCATAATAATACGAATATCATGAAAAAAATAACATCAATATATATACTTACAGGGCTTTTAACAATAGGCGCTGTTACCTCTTGCAAAAAAGACTTTTTGGAAAGACCACCATTGGATCAATTGTCTGAAGCAACTTTTTGGAAAAACCCTAATGATGTCTATCAGGCAGTTATGGCTGTTTATAATCAGCTACCTGGCGATGGAATAATTTATGACGATGGTGCAACAGATAATGCCCATGCGCAGTATCCATGGGAAAGCTCTGCTACAGATGTTTCAGCCGGAACGCTTACGTCTACAACTGATGCGGGTTGGAGTTTCATCGACATCCGACGTGCAAATTATTTCCTTGCCAATGCAGATAAAGTAACTACAGTAGATGCTGCTTTATTGGAAAGATATAAAGCGGAAGTAAGGTTTTTAAGGGCACTGTTTTATTCCAGATTAACAAATAAATTTGGAGATGTTCCTTTAATTACAACGGTTTTAGCCTTGGGCGCGGAAAATGTACCAAGAACTCCAAAAGCTGAAGTAGTAAAATTTATTACTGATGAGCTTGATGCCGTTTCTAAAATTTTGCCCCAAAGTTATGCCGGCGGTAAACCAAATGAAAAAGGAAGAATCACCAAAGGAGCAGCCCTTGCATTAAAGGCCAGGGTACATTTAAATGAAAGTCAGTGGCAACTGGCCGTTGATGCATCAAGTCAGGTAATGACTCTGGGCTATAGCTTATTTAAAGTTGGTGCAGAAGARGCCATAGATGCTAAAGATGATTATAGCAAATGGGTTACGTTTGCCAATGCTAACGACGAGAAGAAATTCCGTTTGGGTCTGCGCAGTTATGAGGCACTTTTTCATAAAGTAAATGAGGGTAATACTGAGGTAATTTTAGACCGTCAGCAGATTGACCAAAAAGATGCGAATTTCCTAAATACTTATTTATTGCCGGGCACTATTGGTGGTTGGAGCTCAGTAACTCCAACTCAGGAATTGGTAAATAGTTATGGCAGTTATAAAACCGGCGAGGCAGTTATTCCAACAGATCCGGCTCAACGTGCTGACTGGTATAAAACTAACAATCCCGCATTCGCTAACGAGTATAAAAACCGTGATCCACGTTTTTATGCTACAATTCTGTTTGAAAACTCACCTTGGAATGCGGTTGAAGACGATTATAAATTTAATTGGGTTCAGGGCGCTTCCAATATGTCCTTAACAGGATATAATTTTCGTAAACTGGTTGACCCTGCAATCTATCGTCAACAGGTAGACAACCATGCCAATATAATTTTAATCCGTTATGCTGAGGTATTGTTGACCTACGCAGAAGCTAAAAATGAATTAAGCGGACCTGATGCTACAGTTTATGATGCCTTAGACGCAGTTAGAACGCGTTCAGGAATGCCTGTTGTTGATAGAGTAAAGTATGCAGGAAAAGATGCGCTTAGAGAAGTAATTCGTAATGAACGTAGGGTAGAGCTTGCCTTAGAGGGACAACGATATATGGATATTCGTCGTTGGAAAATTGCCCCTCAGGTAATGAAAACTATAAATAATATTAAAAATACTCAGGCTCAGGAAAGAACATGGAATGATAGATTTTATCTGATGCCTGTTCCGCAAAAGGAAGTGGATCTTTCAAAAKGAGTATTAACTCAAAATGCAGGATATAATTAATTAAAAGCATTTTCCTTAAACTATTAAAACGAGTGTCCTTATCATATGGACACTCGTTTTTTTATGCCCATCAATGTCGTAGTTATATAATCGGCATTACCGGTATAATTATCTAAAAAAAGAAATTCTTTTATAAATAATTATTCTCTTCCTAATAGGATTTAGCATGTATTTGTACTCATAATTTAATATTTAAGAGCCTGTAGGTGCAGGATGCCAGTCAGTATAGTACAGGTTGCTGCTCGATGAAACTATTAATATTATTGAAATAGCAACCAATAGTTTTCCCTCGAAAACGATTGTGCCTAACCAAATATAGATTTATTATGAGCTTTAATATCAGATCCTCTGCTGGTCTTTTATTGGTGCTGTGTGCCACTGTAACAAATGTTTTTTCACAGAAGCCACTAACCAATTATACTGCAACATTGCCAGCCACAGATGCTTTGGGCAGAAAACTACCCACATTTAATGAAGTAGGCAAAGAGAAAAGCGACAAATTTATTGGCCTGTTCTATTGGACATGGCATTATGCTCAAGCCAAGCTGAAACCAAATAATACGACTGCCTTTTTACAGAAACATCCCGACGCGCTTTACGATTACAAGCATCCGGCATGGCCACAAAACATCATGAATTTCTGGAATGAACCGCTGTTTGGTTATTACGTAAATACGGACAAATGGGTGCTTTGGAAGCATGCCGAAATGCTGGCTGATGCAGGTGTTGATATGATTATGTTTGATTGTACCAATGGAGATCTGGTGTGGAAGCCTGCGTATATGGCATTGTGTGAAGTGTTTTCAGAGGCTAGAAAAAATGGTATCCGTACCCCTCAGATCGCTTTTATGATGGGCTTTGGGGCATCAAAAGATACCAAAAGTGCCATTAGTCAGGTTTATAACGACCTATACAAACCAGGCCTTTATAAAGACTTGTGGTTTCAATGGAAAGGTAAACCCTTAATTATGGCTTACCCGGATAATATTGATCCCGAGATTAAGCACTTTTTTACTTTTCGTCCGGGACAACCGGTTTACAACAAAGGGCCTGAACGTAAAGATCATTGGGGATGGCTGGAGATATATCCTCAGCATGGCTTCGTAAAAAATGATGATGGAAGCTTTGAACAAATGACGGTTGGCACATCTCAAAACTGGACCAAGGAAAATGGTTTAAATCCAATGAACGCGAAAGGTGCATTTGGAAGAAGTTACACTAACAAAAATGGGCAAAATACAAATAAGGGCGCTCATCAATACGGGCTGAATTTTCAGGAACAATGGGACTATGCTTTAAAGCAAAACGTTGAACTGGTATTTGTTACCGGCTGGAACGAATGGATAGCCGGTAGATATGAAACCTGGCAGGATCAGCCAAATGCCTTTCCCGATCAGTTTGATACAGAACACAGTAGAGATATAGAGCCTATGAAAGGTGGTCATCAGGATAATTACTATTACCAGTTAATCGCTAACATCCGCCGCTTTAAAGGGATGCCTGCTCCTGAAAAAGCCTCTGCAGCAAAAACGATCGGCATGGATGGGAAATTCGATGAATGGCTTAACGTTAGGCCGGAATTTCTGGCGCATAAGGGAAATACCATCCATCGCGATGCTGATGGCTTTGCAGGTACACATTATACAAATACGACTGGGCGAAATGACATTGTAAAAGCCAAAGTAGCAAGAGATAACAAGTATGTCTATTTCTATGTAGAAACAGCAGATAAGCTTACCAATCACAAAGATCCTGCATGGATGCGCCTGTTTATAGATATTGATAGGGATAAAAAAACAGGATGGGAGGGATATGACTTTGTAGTGAATAGAAAATCTCCAGACCAAAAGGCTTTTTTGGAAAAATCCACAAAGGGATGGAATTGGAAACAGGTAGCGCAAGTCGATCTAAACTACATCGGTAATCAGCTTGAAATCCGTATTCCGAGAACATTCCTAACCTTAAAAAACGCATTAAATTTTGAATTTAAATGGTCTGATAACATGCAGACTGATGGTGATATTATTGATTTCCTGATCAATGGAGATGTTGCACCCTCGGGAAGATTTAATTATCCATATAAAGAAGATTGACACCAACAAAGCACACCTGAAACCTAACCTAATAAATCCAAATCAAACATTTCAAAAATGCTCATTATGAGGAAAAAACGACTATTCTCAAAGCTCTATTGGACTCCTTTGCTATTGCTGGCAATATGTAGTTCACTTAATGCTTTCTCACAGGAACAGATCACTGTCTCCGGAAAGGTATTGGATTCACTGGATCTTGGTCCCTTACCCGGGGTCACTGTTACGGTTCAGGGATCTAAGGTGGGTACCCAGACAAATGAAAACGGGACTTACACTATTAAAGCGCCGTCAAATGCCATATTGGTATTTGCATACATAGGATATATTCAAAAGAAAATAGCTGTAAACGGAAAATCAGCAATTAATGTAACTCTGGTAAATTCCGATGAGAAATTGGACGAAGTGGTTGTAGTAGGATATGGTCAACAGAAGAAAATTTCGGTAACAGGGGCAGTTTCTTCGGTCTCCTCCAGAGAACTTAAACAAAATTCTTCTGCAAGTCTTGCTAATGCATTGGCGGGTAAATTGTCGGGCTTAACATCCATTCAGTCTGGGGGTGGCCAACCGGGACGTGACGATGCAACTATGTATCTGCGTGGCGCCGCAACAACTAATACTAAAAGCCCTCTTATTCTAATTGATGGAGTTCCCCGTGATAACATACGGACCATTGACGCTAGCGAGGTCGCAACTATTTCCGTATTGAAAGATGCATCAGCAACGGCAGTATTTGGTGTTAGAGGAGCAAATGGGGTTATCCTTATTACCACCAAACGAGGTACGGAAGGTAAGCCCGAATTATCTGTCAATTTAGATCAGAGTTATTCATCATTTACTCGGGAACCAGAAAGGCTGCACTCTATAGACTATATGAAGCTAAGAAATGAAGCTTCTAAAAACGACAACATATCGCCACTTCCTTTTAGTCAGGAAACCATGGATAAATACCTAAATCCTTTGGCAGGCTTAGATCCAAATGATCCCGACTATGCACAAAAAGCGGCAGTTCGAAAATACATGTATCCGGATCATGATTATTATCGTGAGTTTATATCCCGTTATTCACCGCAAACAAGAATTAATACCAGTGCAAGCGGGGGAACAGAAAGAGTATCCTACTTTGTAAACGCTGCATATCTTAATCAAGGGGGTAACCTTAAAACTGAGCCTAAATCGGTATTGGGTTATGATCCTTCCGCAAAAATGGATAGGTTTAATTTTAGGGCCAATCTGGATTATAAAGTCACGAACTCACTAAAGTCATTTTTAAATATAGGTAGTTATATAGAACAGATTAATATKCCTTCAGCATGGCTATATGGCGGAGGTGATACAAATTGGATGATGAGAGATTTATTGTATCAGGCCCAAACCATTTTGCCGATTACGCCGGGACCAACAACCATAGGTGGTTTTGGAATAGCGCCAGGTCAAATAGTAGATCCGGGATACTTAGACCGTTCTGCCTTTGAAATTATGAACAGATTTGGATATCGTAACGAAGTTAGATCTAACCTGAATTCCACTTTAGGGCTCGATTGGGATTTAAGTAGTTTCGTTACCAAAGGGCTAAGTGTTAAAGGGATGATCTCTTATGATTCTAAATCAACTACCGCTACCCAAGGCAAGAAAAGCGAGCGTCTTTATCTTGCCGAAGTTAACCCGGAAACTAATCAGTTAAGTTATGCGGTTAAACGTCCCGATGAAGAATTGCTTTCATTAACTAAGGGAGCAGATTCCCGTTATAATATCAATATGCAGGCCTCGGTTAATTATGCCCGAACATTTGCTGAAAAGCATGAGGTTGGTGCAATGATCCTTGGTCAACGCGATTATTGGGAAACCCCGGGTGGTGATATTCCTTTTAACGTATTAGGTATAGCAGCCAGGGCCACGTATGCTTATGACAATCGCTATCTGGCAGAATTTAACATGGGATATAATGGTTCTGAACAGTTTGCGCCAAACAAACGCTTTGGCTTTTTCCCAGCGGCTTCAATTGGATGGATTCTAAGTAATGAGCAATTCCTAAAAAATAATAAGACAATTACCAGTCTAAAATTACGTGCATCTTATGGCAAAGTAGGTAACGATCAAATGGGCGGTTACAGGTTTCTTTATCAAAGTAACATCACAGTTGGCGGTGGCCCACTTGGCAGCCTTGGAGGTGGAATAAATCAGGCTCTTCTGGCTAATCCAAATCTAACCTGGGAGGTCGCTGTAAAACAAAACTATGGTATAGACCTACAATTATTTAAGGATTTAAGTGGTTCCTTCGATTATTTTGTTGAGAAAAGAAGCAACATTCTGATCGAGCGTAACACTGTGCCTGAATTTCAAGGCGTACCCTTAAATTTTATTCCAAGAGTAAATATKGGATTGGTCGATAATAAAGGATATGAAATTGAGCTAACCTATAATAAATCACTCGCAAAGGACCTTTCTTTAATGGTTAAGGGAAATTATGGATATAACCATAACGTAGTTAAATTTATAGATGAACAGATCCGTGATGAATCTTACGCAACAAAATATAGATCTACAGGGTACTCAATTGGTCAAACCCTTGGATACAAAATAGATTACAGCAACGGAAATGGGTATTTCAATTCAAAAGAAGAACTTGACAATTATCTTGCGCATACCACTTATGGCTTCGGTACGCCAAGAGTAGGCGATTTTAAGTATGTAGATGCTAATGGCGATGGAGTGGTTAATGATAAGGATCAGATGGCCATTGGCTATAGCACCATACCCAGGGTTACTTACGGTTTTACATTGGGCCTTAATTATAAAGGATTTGAATTTACAGCATTCCTGCAAGGTGTAAGCAAGTACTCCAATAATTATTCTGATCAGGGAGTTTATGAAACTATAAAACTGGGTACTTATTTCGATTATCATAAAAATGCATGGACTCCGGAGCGATATGCGAACGGCGAGAAGATTACTTATCCGGCATTAAGCACATTGAACAATACGAATCACACGGCCAATGATTTCTTCATTATGGACCGTTCATTTATTCGTCTTAGAAATGTGGAATTAGCCTACACACTTCCCCTGGGAATCCTTAATAAAATTGGAGTTCAAAGATTAAGGGTTTACGTAAGCGGACAAAATCTTTATACCTGGGATCATTTAAAAATGGGCCATTTGGATCCTGAGAACAATGATCCTCTCGGATACCCTGTAACCAAAATGGCAAACTTTGGCTTAAATGTTACTTTCTAATCCCCAATACAAGAAGTTATGAAAACGAAATATATAGTTTTATTAATCGCGCTCTCCATGTTTTTCCTTGCTGCGTGTAAGAAAGCTTTGGATACAGCACCCGATGGCAAGATCACTATGGAGGAAGTCTTTGCTGATAACGAAAAGGTGAAAGCTTTTTTAAATACCTGTTATGCAAACATGCCCGTAAAAGGGACCAGATACTTTTTTTGGCAAAGAGGCCCCGTTAACTGGAGCGACGAATCCTGGGATACGGATGCGGAAGCAGAGTCGGGACTTATGAGTGGCCGAATGTACAATGGCAATGCGTCTGCCGGTAATCATCCCATAACCAATGTAAGTGGGGATAGTGGAAATGGAAATTATTGGGCAAACTATTGGAGCGCTATCCGCAACTGTACCATATTTATAAGCCGCATAGATAATGCAACGGTGGGCAATGAATCAGATAGAAAACGCTGGAAAGCTGAAGCACATCTTTTAAGGGCTTACTATTACTCAGAACTACTAAAATGGTTTGGCCCTTCGCTACCTATAGAACGTGAACCATATGATTTTTCAGGTGACTTTTCCAAAGTAAAAAGAGAGACTTATTATGATGTAGTTAAGTTTATCATGGAAGATTGTGATGTTGCACTTGGCACAAATGAATTGCAATGGAGAATTAACTCAGATCAGGAAGCTGGCCGTGTAAACAAAGCAATGGCAGAGGCCATAAAATCAAAAATGATCCTCTTTGCTGCGAGCCCATTATATAATGAAGGCAAAAATTATTGGGAAGAGGCTTATCAAGTCAACAAAACATCATTAGAAAATTTAAGAAAAAACGGCTTTGAGCTTTATAATAAGGTAAACTATCCACAAACTTATCTTTCAGATGTTGCATACCTCGGGCCAAACAAGAATGAAAAAACGGCCATCTATAATGAATATTTCACTCAGACAATGGGTTATGCATCCAGCGTAGATCATGAAACAATATATCAAAGTCGCGATGGGCAAGGTAATATCTGGAATATTGATGGCATTGGTGCACAGGATGGATACAAATCAGGAACCTGCCCAACGCAGGAGCTTGTAGATGCATATGAGACCATTGATGGGAAGCCAATTCTAAATCTTGCAAATCCATATCTTGATGATAAGCACCAGCAGCCAAACTACAATCCTGAAAATAAAACCTATGATCCTAAAAACCCATATGCAAACAGAGATCCACGTTTTTATGCTTCCATCTACTACAATGGATCGAAAAGAAAAGCATTCTGGAATTTTGCGGAAGTGCCTGAATCTATTGAAAATTATCCTGCACCAATGGGTAATAGAACAAGGATTATTGCAACTTATGTCGGTGAACCGCAAACCGGTATTCATGCTTCTACCAGAAAGGCAACCCGTACAGGCTACTTCGAAAGGAAATTCCTGCATCCAAACTCGGGTAATGATAATCCTGTGGGCGGTGCAAATTGGAAAATGTTCCGTCTTGGAGAAGTCATCTTAAACTTTGCAGAGGCAGCTGCTGAAGCAGGTAAATTACCTGAAGCAACTACAGCTGTTAACGAAATACGGGCCAGGGCGGGGATGCCAGAAATACCTTCGAATCTATCTAAAGAACAGTTGATACTCAGGGTCAGGAATGAGCGTAGGGTAGAGCTGGCTATGGAAGAAAACAGGTATTTCGACGTTCGCAGATGGACGCTGCCAACCGGCGACCTTTCTAAAACCGATCAGTGGGTAACAGGGATGGAAATTACCAGAAACCCCGACGGAACCTTTACCTATAACCGAAGACCTGTCCGCACCAATGAACGCAAGAATTTTACCAATAAATTCCTTTGGGTACCTATACCGCTTGATGAGGCAAACCGCCTGCAGTCAATTACAGGAGTTAAGTGGCAAAGTAACGGTTGGTAATAATAGTTTTTAATAGACCTCAATGACAAATCAGATGATACATAAATTAATGATCAAAATAACATTGCTGCTGGCACTCTTGTTTTCCATAGGAACAAGTGTCAGCGCACAGGAGGTATCGGTCCCAGTGAAAGGCATAGTGAAGGATGAATTTGGAAGACCGCTTGCTGGCGTAACAATAAGCTCCCGGGATGGAGAAACAGGAACATCAACAAATGCAAATGGTGAGTACGCCATAATACTGGATGTGAATAGCCCACTGATATTTTCCTATGCTGGTTATTCTACACAAAAAATAGCTATCAATGGGAAAGCTCAGATTGATGTTGAGTTAAAACCAGATATACATAAAAAAGACGATGTAGTTCAACTGGGGTATACCTCACAGCTGCGACATGAGGTTTCCGGATCGGTAGCAACAGTTACAGGCGAAGAGCTGGAAAAATCTCCTGTAGCAAATCTTACCCAAAGTTTTGCTGGTCGTTTTGCRGGCTTAGTGACACAAGAAACGTACTCAGAGCTATCAAGAGCAACTACCAATATTTATGTCAGAGGGCTATCTGCTGCAAGGGGCAACGGACCACTCGTAATTATTGATGGAATTATATGTGCTTATAACAGCAATCAGACGCTCGAGTACATCAGTGCAAATGAAATCGAATCTGTTACTGTGTTAAAAGACGCATCTACCCAAGCGCTTTATGGTATTCAGGGTGCAAATGGATTAATCGTGATTACTACCAAACGCGGGATAAAAGGCAATGTCCAAATAAAAACAACTTTCGATCAATCCATACAGCAGGTAACAACCACACCAACGTTTTACAGTGCTGCCGATTACGCATCGATGAGAAATCAGGCATTGGTTAATGATAAAAAGGAAAAGTTATTTAGCGATCAGCAGATTGAAAACTTTCGTTCAGGCGGGAACGACCTTTATCCCAATAACAATTGGTATGATAGGTATTTTAAGGACTACGCAGCCATGCAGCGTGCAAGTCTTAACGTTACCGGCGGAAACGAAAAAGTACAATTCTATTCCAATGTGAACTTTATGCATCAGGGAGGACAGTTTATTACAGATCAGGATAAATACAATTCTAATGCAAACAACGTTTGGGTTAACTATCGCAGTAATGTTGATATGAGCCTAAACCGGTACCTTAAAGCATTTATCCGCTTAAGTGGTAATATTAAAAGAGAACGAACCCCTGGTTCCGGAAATTCAACAATATATGGCAGCCTTTTTCAGATTCCTCCAACTGTGTATGGTCCGTTAACTCCGAATGGTCAGGTAATTACAACGAGTAATGTGGGCTCGCCAACCTTTGGGATGTTAAACCGATCTGGGTATGTAAGACATACAGTGACCAATATCACCTCGCAGTTTGGGCTTGATCTGGACATGGGGTTCCTTACAAAAGGCTTAAATTTAACAGGTGTAGTTGCTTATCAGACTAATGCCGTTGGCAGTTTAAGTACTACTCAGGATTATGAACGCTGGACAAGAGATAATACCAAACCCGAAGAACTCCTGTTCAATAGAAAAGGTGACCAGAACAATACACCTTTGAAATATGGCAAGGGAAGTTCATACTATTATCACCTAACCTACAATGGAGCGCTTAATTACAGCCGGGATTTCGGTAAGCATCATGTAGGAGGTATGGCCTATATGTTCTTCCAAAATCTGACAAAGGCAGATACAGGTTCCCCGGGATTATTGCCTTATAACCGCCTAAGCTCGGGCGCAGAAGCAACCTACAGCTTCGATAACCGGTACCATATTAAGTTTGATGTTGGTTATTCGGGTTCTGAGCAATATGCGCGCAGCGACCGTTATACCTTTACTCCGGCAATTTCTGCAGCCTGGGAAGTGTCGAACGAAGATTTTATGAAGGATGCAGCCTGGCTAAGCAACCTTAAATTAAGGGCTTCTTATGGTAAAACAGCAAACGACCAAAGTGGCTTAAACCGGTTCGCCTACCTCGATGAGGTAACCGTTAGAGGAGGAGGACCAATTGGTTCCCTTCAGTATATTATAGATGAGAGGACCGTTGGAAATCCTCATATACAGGCTGAAATATCTACAAAACAAAACTATGGGTTAGATCTGGGATTATTTAATTCCCTATCTTTTACTGTAGATGTGTTTAAAGAGCGCATGAATAATATGGTAGTTAGTGCGCTATCAGCTATTCCTTTGTATCAGGGTATACCTTTAAATAATTATCCTAAAACAAACACAGGTATTTTTGAAAACAAGGGCTACGAAATAACCGCCAATTATACCAAGGCTTTAAATCAGGATGTGAAAATATCGTTGGGAGGTTTAATTGGTTATTCGAAAAATAAAGTGATTAATACAAATGAGCCACTGAGAAACGACGATTACATTTATAGAAAGCAGGAGGAGGGCTATTCTTATGGCCAAACATTTGGATACCTGGTTGATTATAGTAACGGCAATGGATTTTTTAATACTCAGCAAGAACTTGATGGTAACAAAATTGAGTACAAAGTTGGTAATCCACGTTTAGGGGATCTTAAATATCAGGATCTAAATGATGATGGTATTATAAATGAGGCTGATAAGGCTCCAATAGGTACCGGAGCACTTCCAAGGTTTACATATGGAATATCGGGAGGTGTTGCCTATAAATCCTTCGATCTGAGTTTCTTATTACAAGGAATTGGTCAGTACTCTTCGGTAATTGTTGGGCAGGGTGTTTGGGAAGCAGATTTTGATGGAATATATGGTTCCTTGCACAAAAATGCATGGACGCCGGAACGCTACCAAAACGGTGAAGCAATAACAGCCCCTGCATTGTCGACAGTTAAGTCCTCCAGTCAGGAAATAAACGATTATTATAAGTATAACAGATCGTATTTACGCATATTGTCCGGCCCCTAATACCGATAGAGCATCTTTTGGAGACGAATCTCAGGATGCAGATGACAATGTTGTGAGTTCCAGATATGCTGCCTGGTATGGTGGATCAATAACTTCCAGTTCATATGCCCAGTATTCTGCGGATGGTAGTCCATGGGGTAAGTTGTACGAGGGAATCCGTAAATGCAATGTGTTTATAGAAAATATCAAAACAGCAACAGTATTTGCAACTGAAGCAGAGAAAGGCGCGTGGACAGCTCAGGCACATACTTTACGTGCACTTTATTATTTGCAATTGATAAAACGATATGGAGGAGTGCCGCTTATAGATAAACCTTTAGGTGTAGACTATGATTACTCTAAGGATAAGAAAGCCACTTTTTCGGAGGTTGTGAAATTCATTCTTGCAGATTGTGATAAAGCTTTATCCTATCCAGCTGGACGTGATGGCTTTTCATGGGATATTTACGATAACCAATATGGTATCATGACCAGGGCAATTGCATATGCCATCAAATCAGAGTCAGTTACTTATGCCGCAAGTCCTTTATGGGCCGATGGAACTTACTCATGGGCCGATGCTACAAGCATAAACATAGAGGCGCTTGCTCAATGCCTTGCAAACGATTATAAGCTTTTTACCCAGATTCCGGCAGCTGATGTTGCTCAAAATGCATATGCGTATTACAATCTGATTGGTTCCAACGATCAAAGGTCTACGGATAAAGAAACGATTTTTCATGGAGGCGGTAAGTTGCAAATATGGAAACTGGCTGGTATGCCAACAAATCCAGGAATGGAAAAAACTGGCCCGAGTCCAACCCAGGATCTGGTAGATAGTTACGAAATGGCAAATGGAGAAGCTCCAATAATTGGATATTCAGGAACGGATAACCTTGTGGCAACAGTAAATCCGGCATCCGGTTATGATCCGGGGAACCCATACATTGGTCGCGATCCCAGATTCTATGCTTCGATATACTATAATGGTGCCGTAAGGAATCTGAATGATCCTAACGGTAAAAAAGTGGAAACCTTTGTGGGCGGTCTTGAAGGGATTTCAGGAACGGAAAGAACGCGCACCAGAACAGGATATTACCTTCGTAAGTTCAACAATTACAAATCGGGAATTAGCAATGATGCAGATGGTTCTATTAGGATCTTCCGTTTGGCCGAACTCTATCTGAACTTTGCAGAATCTGCGTACCAGTCAGCGGGGCCTGATGCTGCGGTGTCCTCTGGAACGCTTACCGTGAGTGCCCGCGAGGCAGTTAGTGCTGTACGTGCCAGAGCTGGAATGCCTGCGTTTCCAGCCGGGATGTCAAAAGAAGCATTCGAAAAAAAGTATCGTAATGAAAGACGAATAGAGTTTGCTTTTGAAGGCCATCGTTTCTTTGATGTCAGAAGATGGAAAATCCTTGATCAGACAGATAAATTTGTTACCGGGATGAGGATTACTAAAGAAGGCTCAAACCTTACTTTTAGCCGTTTCAAATTTGCCAACAGAAATGCCTGGTCCAATAAGTATTTGTTGTACCCAATAGACCAGGCTGAAGTGGATAAGATGATTAACCTTACCGGACAGAATTGGCAAAACCCGGGGTGGCTTGATTAACAGCATCCTAAAAGTTACAATAAGAGCAGTATAGTACAGGTTGCTGATTATTAAAATAATTAATAGTATTGGTACAACCAAATGAAACCATTTATGAATTCAAACATCAGATCTTTTAAGGGTACTGTATGGGAGCACTTTGCCCACTTTGTGATACCGGTATTAATTTTAATAATTTCCGCTTGTTCAAGTACTAACAAAAACATTGCTTTCACTAAAGTTGAGAGTGGGTTTATAGTACCTCCGGATTCAATACAGACCAGTGTGTATTGGTATTGGATTTCAGACAATATCTCTAAACAAGGAGTTATAAACGATCTAAAGGCAATGAAAGCAGTAGGTATAAATCGTGCTTTTATTGGTAATATAGGTTTAACCGGAGAAGTTCCTTATGGAAAGGTCAAGTTGTTTTCTGATGAATGGTGGGATATTACACACACTGCTTTAAAAACGGCTTCGGAGTTAGGGATAGAAATAGGAATGTTTAATAGWCCTGGCTGGAGCCAGTCAGGCGGACCCTGGGTTAAACCTGAACAGGCAATGCGTTATCTGGCATCATCAGAAACTGTGTTCAAAGGACCTGCAAAAATTTCCCAAAAGCTTAATAAACCTGAAGGAAGTTTTCAGGATGTTAAACTGCTGGCTTTTAAAGCACCAAAAGGATATGGGAGCAGTATCGCTGATTTAAAACCTGTTATTACTTCCGATCCGGCTATAAAAAGCATTGCAAATATCCTTGATAAAAACCAGAAAACTGAAGCATTGCTGCCAGGTGGTAAACCTTCTGTTATTACCATAGCTGCCCAAGAAAGCTATACTGCAAGAAGTTTAACCATCTATCCATCCAAAAAGAACATGAGTATAGATGTGAAAATAGAGGCATTGGATAATGGTAATTACCGCGAAATAAAACAGTTCAAAGTAGACCGTAGCAATAACGCGTTGAATGTTGGTTTTGCTCAGTTTGCTCCGGTTATCATTTCATTTGATGCAGTAACATCAAAAGCCTTTCGTCTAACGTTTACCAATACATCCCAGGATGCCAGCATTGCTGAACTGGAAATTTCTTCGGTGCCAAAAGTGGAAAGATTCATCGAAAAAACACTCGCTAAAATGCACCCAACCCCACTTCCTTATTGGCATGAATATCAGTGGGCACAACAAAAAGAGGTAGCAGATAAGTCATTGCTGATAGATGAAGGCTCAATAAAAGATATCAGTTCAAATTTGTCGGCTGATGGTACACTTACATGGGATGTTCCCGAAGGTGAATGGATTGTAATGCGAACAGGAATGGCACCCACAGGTGTTCAAAATAGCCCGGCATCCCCAGAAGGAACCGGACTAGAGGTAGATAAAATGAACCATGAGCATGTGATAAAACACTTTGATGCATTCATGGGCGAAATTCAGAGAAGAATTCCTGCCGAAGACCGTAAAACATGGAAAGTCGCGGTTCAGGATAGTTACGAGATGGGCGGCCAAAACTGGACAGATGATTTCATTGCCAAGTTTAAAAAGCGTTACGGATATGATCCTATGCCACTTATACCGGTTATGTATGGGCACGTGGTAGGAAGTCAGGATAAATCAGATCGCTTTCTATGGGACCTGAGAAGATTTGTTGCAGACAATGTTGCTTATGAATATGTTGGCGGATTGCGCGATGTAAGTCACAAACATGGGTTAACCATATGGCTTGAAAATTATGGACACTGGGGTTTTCCCGGTGAATTTCTTCAATACGGAGGACAATCTGATGAAGTAGGCGGAGAGTTTTGGAGCGAAGGTGAACTTGGTAACATAGAAAACAGAGCAGCATCATCGGCAGCACATATTTATGGTAAAACTAAAGTTTCTGCAGAATCATTCACTGCTGCAGGAAATACCTTTGGTCGTTATCCGGCAATGATGAAACAACGTGGCGATCGCTTCTTTACAGAAGGGATCAATAATACGTTGCTACATGTTTATATTCAACAACCATATGAGGACAGGAAACCCGGTGTTAATGCCTGGTTTGGCAATGAGTTTAACCGTTTCAATACCTGGTTTTACGATATGGATATGTTTATCCATTATCTTAAGCGCAGTAATTTCATGCTGCAGCAAGGTAAATATGTTGCAGATGTAGCCTATTTTATTGGTGAAGATGCACCAAAAATGACTGGAATACAGGATCCTAAGCTCCCCGAAGGTTATTCCTTTGACTACATCAATGCAGAGGTGATCATTAACCGATTAACTGTTAAGGATGGCAAATTTGTACTTCCTGATGGTATGTCTTACCGGGTATTGGTACTTCCTGCACTGGAAACTATGAGGCCGGAATTGTTGGAGAAAATAGCAAGTCTGGTAAAAGCAGGTGGAGTGATATTGGGCCCAAAACCAAAACGCTCACCTAGTTTAGAAAACTACAGCACTGCAGATGACAATGTAAAAAAACTTGCCAACGAAGTTTGGGGAAAAATTGATGGACAGGGTATTAAAACAAATGAATATGGTAAGGGTCTGGTAATGGATGGTCTTGATTTACAACAGGCATTAGATAAAATAGGAGTGATTCCAGATTTTAAAACCGTTGGTAATGATCTGGCCCTGTATATCCATAGAAAGACTAACGATGGCGAAATATACTTTGTGTCTAATCAGAGTGATAAACCTATAAGCATTAATCCTGCATTCCGGGTTACCGGAAAAGCACCCGAATTGTGGAATGCTATAACAGGGAAAATGCGTGATCTTCCAGAGTACAGCTCAACACCAAATACAACATCTGTTCCTTTAAAACTCGATGCATTTGAAAGTGCTTTTATAATCTTCAGAAAAGACCAGTCCGGTAATGCCACGGCCGAGAAAAAGGTTAATTTCCCTGAGCCAATTGATGTAATTAAATTAACTGACCCATGGACCGTTAAATTTGATAAAGAGGGCAGAGGCCCAGAAGAACCTGTGGTATTTAAAACTTTAATAGATTGGTCAAAACACCCGGATACACGAATAGCTCATTATTCTGGAAGTGCCTTATATAATACTTCGTTTGAGATTAAGAAACCAGCTGCAGGGCAGCGTATTTATCTAAACCTCGGCGCAGTTACCGCATTGGCCAAAGTAAAGGTTAACGGTAAAGAGGTTGGTGGTGTATGGACACCACCTTACAAAGTAGACATTACCGAGGCAGTGTTGGCGGGTGAAAATAAGCTGGAAGTAAAAGTGGTTAACACCTGGGTAAACCGGTTGATAGGTGATTTAAAATTGCCAGAAGATCAACGTAAAACCTGGTCTTATATTAACCCGTACAAAGCAGACAGCCCGCTGCATCCATCAGGGTTAACAGGTCCGGTATCTATTGAAATAAATCCGTATTAAACACAACATTTATTATGAAGTCATTATCTTATAATAGATCGCTCTTTTCTTTGGCAATAGCAATAGCTATTGCCATTATATTTCAATCGTGCAACATCAAAAAGAAAATTACCCAGGATTATGATGTAGCTGCATTCTATTGGCCTGCCTATCACTATGAGCCTAGAGCGGAGTTTTTATTTCCAGAAAAAAAGGGGGAATGGGAGATCATTTATAAAGCGCAACCTAAAGAAAAAGGACATGCCCAACCAAAAGTCCCGCTCTGGGGATATCTGGACGAGGCAAATCCAAAAGATATGGATAAAAAGATCACTGCTGCTGTTGATCACGGAGTGAATACATTTATCTTCGATTGGTACTGGTATGAGGGAAAACCATTCCTTGAAGATTGTATCAACGAAGGCTTTTTAAAAGCCAACAAAGGCAGGATGAAGTTTTACCTGATGTGGGCAAATCATGATGCTACAACTTATTGGGAGCGCAAGAACCCGAAAAAAGATTCAGTGATCTGGAAAGGCAGTGTAGATCGTAAACAATTTAATATTGTGGTCGATCGTGTGATAGCAAAATATTTCAAAGATCCTGGTTATTACAAGATTGATGGTGCCCCGGTATTCTGTATCTACGAACTTCATACGCTGATTGCGGGATTGGGCGGTGCAACGCAAACCAAAGAGGCTTTGGATTACTTCAGAGAAAAAACAATTGCCGCAGGGTTTCCCGGACTGCACTTACAGGGAATTCTTTGGCAGGCCTTACCTTCAAGTATTGCAGGGGTACCCGGCGAAAAAATTGGAACACAGAATAAAGTTATGGAGTATTTTGGCTTTAACAGTTTAACAAATTACTGCTGGGCACATTTGCAAAATCCAGATGGAGATTACGAGAAATGGGCAGATCTGTCTACCAATATGTGGCAAGGATTTAGTAACGATTTTACCATTCCTTATTTCCCTAATCTCACAATTAGCTGGGATGCTAACCCAAGGTTTCCGTATAAAACCGGTTATATAAATAATCCCGCTCCTGAAAAATTTGCAAAGTATGTCGAAAAGGCAAAAGTATTTGCAGATACACATCCAAAACAACGCAAATTAATTACCATCAATGCCTGGAATGAGTGGTCGGAAGGAAGTTATCTCGAACCCGATACCTTACATAAAATGGGTTATCTGGACGTATTAAAAAGGGCATTTGTAAAAAAATAAATCCTATGAGGTCTGTTCACTTTATAATACTTTTTGCATTATTGGGGATTGGTTCATCAAGCGCTCAGCCGTTTGCCGGAGCTGATGATTTGGGCAGAGTTCTCCCTCAAAATAAGGAGGTGGGTAATCCTAGAAAAAAAACGGTTGCCATGTTCTACTTTTTATGGCATGAAACAGCACCACGCAAATATTGGGATCTCCATGAAATCGTGAATGCACATCCCGAAGTACTCAATGATTTTGATAATCCATATTGGGGAAGCGGGGGGATGTATTACTGGGGGCAACCCATTTATGGATATTATAGCGCAAATGATTATTGGGTACATTTAAGAAGTATTCAGTTGCTAACTGATGCTGGTGTGGATCTTCTTGTAATTGATGCAACAAACCGCTTAACTTATCCAAAACAAGCCGACGTGTTGATGAAGGCTATGAATGCAGTTCGGGCGCAGGGTAAAACCCCTCCTAAAATCGTGTTTTATACCAATACCTCATCGGGCGAGACCATGCAGGAAGCCTACAATAATTTTTATAAACCTGGTGCTCCATACCGCTACCCCGAGTGCTGGTATTTAATGGATGGTAAGCCGCTTATAATTGGAATATCTGCAGAAGCTAAGGGAAAAGATTATGAAAATACTTTCACATACAGAGAATCACAATGGCCAAACGAACCTCAAAAAACAAACAGCTGGCCATGGATTGAATTTGTAAGACCTCAAAAAACATATAAGAACGCCAAGGGAGAAACAGAAATCATCAATGTCTCAGTTGCACAGCACCCTAATCCAACGGCAGGAATGGGTGGTTCGGCATTTTACGGTAATAAAGACAATTGGGGTAGGAGCTATCATAATGGGTCACCCGGAAATCCTGCAACAGATGTAATTTATGGTTACAATTTTCAGGAGCAATGGGACTATGCTATAAAACAAAACACGCCTTTTGTGTATGTTACAGGTTGGAATGAGTGGATAGCCGGAAAATTTCCTAGTAGAGATAACAACCCGGAACACTCATGGTTTTGTGATCAGGCAAGCCCAGAATATAGCAGAGATATCGAGCCTTCGCTTACTGCCGGTTTAAAGGATAACTACTATATGCAATTGGTTGGCAATATAAGAAGATACAAAGGCGTAGCCGCAAATCCTTCGGCTGGCTTACCTAAAACAATTAATGGGTTCGGTGATTGGACATCAGTACAGCCCGTTTACAAGGATTATACCGGCGACACTCAGGAACGTAACCATCCAGGCACCCCGATTGAGCCTGCAATTGTTTATACCAATGCAACAGGCAGAAACGATTTTGAGCAGATGAAGATTGCGCGTGACAAAGTCAACATTTACTTTTTTGTTAAAACTGTAGCTGACATCACTTCCAATTCAGGCAGTAACTGGATGAGACTATATCTGGATACAGATCGAAGCGCCAAAACAGGCTGGAAAGGATATGATTTTAGAGTTGCAGGGGGAAGCAATTTGCAGCAATACAGAGATGGAGCCTGGAAAGATATACAGACTTTAAAATATGTAGTTAAGGGTAATCAAATGATGGTTACACTTCCAAGAATCTATCTTAAAAACGTAGCTAAACCGCTCAATTTCGAATTTAAATGGTCTGATAATATGCAGAACGATAACGATCCGTTAGACTGGTATCTAAATGGCGACACAGCACCGGGTGGCCGTTTTAATTTCATATATAGCGCTACCAATTGATGATGGGTTTAAAAAAAATCTTCTTATCGGGATTGATTTGTATCTCCTTTTATCAGACTGAAGCTCAAGTTTCATCATCAAATGCTGATACATGGGTAGCAAAAGATGCGCTTGGCCGCACTATTGAGCCAGCAAAATATAAAACTCCACGTAAAGATAAGTATGCAGGAATATTCTATTTCATATGGCAGGGAGCTCACGGCTATGATCAGCATAAAGGAGGTGCTGCTGATGGTGGGGTGATGCCCAAAACACCAGGGGATACGGTTAGCCCATATGACATTACCAAGCTTTTAAAGGCCAATCCAACTGACCCTAAATATGGACCAATTCACGCTTTTCACCATTGGGGTGAACCTTATTTTGGGTATTACCTTGCCGATGATGAATGGGTGATCCGTAAACACGCACAAATGTTATCTGATGCTGGTATTGATGTAATTATTCTTGATGTAACCAATGCCGCTATTTATCTGCCGCAGGTTACAAAGATTGCCAATACTTACCTTAAAATGCGTGCCGAAGGATTAAGCACCCCATCTATTTCCTTTATTGTAAATAGTGTGCCCAAGCAAACGGTTAATAACCTTTATGAGCAGATTTATAAAAAAGGATTGTTTAGTAACCTTTGGTTTTTGTGGAAAGGAAAACCCCTGTTGTTGTGCCCGCCAGAGGCAGTTACACCCGAAATTAAAAATTTCTTTACCACCCGGCATTCCTGGGCATGGAGCAAAGGCCAGCAGTGGTTTGCAGATGGTAAAGACAAATGGCCATGGCTTGATCATTACCCTCAATCTTATGGCTGGCACGATTCAAAAGATAAAGCTGAACAGGTAACCGTTTCTATTGCACAACACCCGATGTCGAACATTGGCAGAAGCTTTCATAATGGTAAAGAGCCAGAAATATTTTCGACCGAAAAAGGACTTTACTTTGAAGAACAATGGAAAAGAGCCCTTGAGGTAGATCCTGA
The DNA here is from genome assembly GCF_056397585.1 of Pedobacter sp. 05L430. Taxonomy (NCBI): domain Bacteria; kingdom Pseudomonadati; phylum Bacteroidota; class Sphingobacteriia; order Sphingobacteriales; family Sphingobacteriaceae; genus Pedobacter; species Pedobacter sp. 05L430. The sequence goes on from NZ_JBFTNT010000025.1 coordinate 42,934, forward strand.
ATTTGTATTTATAACCGGATGGAATGAGTGGGTGGCCATGCGCTTTAACGACGGAGCATCCAAAACCTTTTTAGGTAAGTCAATCGAAAAGGGAGAAACCTATTTTGTAGATCTTTATAATGCCGAATTTAGCAGAGATGCGGAACCTGAAAACGGCGTAACCAAAGACAATTATTATTACCAGCTGGTAGATAATGTAAGGAAGTTTAAAGGCACAGGAAAACTTCCCGTTTACAAAACCAATACATCAATGAGCATTGATGGGAAATTTAGTGATTGGAAAAAAATACCGGCGGTATATAAAGATGATAGTGGAGATACCTTCCATCGCAAACACCCAGGCTGGGGCCGAATAAATGAATATGTAAATAACACAGGTCGCAATGATATTATAGAATCCAGAATTACTTCAGATCAGCAAAATGTGTACTTCTATGTAAAAACAAAAGATCCATTAACACCATCGGATTCTCCAGATTGGATGCATTTGTTTATAGGTGTAAAAGGTGCTGCCAACCAAGGCTGGGAGGGCTTTCAATATGTAGTTAACCAGCGTGTTTTAAGTAATAATACTGCTACATTACATAACCTTAAAAAAGACTGTAGTTTAGGTAAATCATCTTCCATAAAATACAGAACAGACAAAAACGAATTGGAACTTGTTATCCCAAAAAAACAACTTGGTATTATAGGAAACGAGTTTACATTAGACTTTAAATGGGCCGATAACTCACCTGTTGACGGAAATGCCATGCATTGGCTAGACAAGGGTGATGCTGCTCCAAATGCACGGTTTGCCTACAGATATATTAAACAATAAGACCAGGTACTGGACAGTACAGGTTGCCATTCTACTGTAATTGTGGTATTTTAAAAAACCAAATGTTAACCAATGAGACGAACTAAAAATATATTTATTGCATTGCTATTTCTGTGTTTATCGGGGACCGCCTTCGCCGCCAAAATAACCGATGTAACCAGTTCCGTTGTTCCGGGAAATACGAGATGTGAATATCTGATCAACCCAAAGGGTCTGGATGAATTACAACCCCGTTTAAGCTGGACACTTACCGCAACCGATACCGCTGCTTTTGGACAAAAGCAAACTGCTTACCGGATTTTAGTTGCATCAACAGAAGGCGGACTTAAACTTAACAAAGGTGATATATGGGATTCCGGTTGGGTAAGTTCATCGCAGATGCAGCAGATAACCTACAAAGGAAGGCCGTTTGTATCTGATAAAAACTATTTTTGGAAAGTCTCGGTTAAAGACGAGAAAGGCAAAATCTCGCCTTGGAGTAAAGCCGCTCAATGGACTACGGGTTTACTTAAACCAACAGATTGGAAAGCAAAATGGATTGGCACAGATCAGATTTTTGATCCTGCCCAGCAAGATTGTAACATCTCCGATCCATGGCTTCGAAAAACCTTTACACTTAAAACAAAACCCGGAAAGGCAAACATATTTGTAGCCTCTGTAGGTTTCCATGAAATATACGTAAACGGTAAAAAAATAGGCAACGATGTTATGGCGCCAAGTGTAACAGACCATATGAAAAGGGCGCGTTACGTGGCCTACGATATTGCGCCGGAACTTAAAGCAGGTAAAAACGTAATCACCATCTGGTTAGGAACATCATGGTCTATTTTTGGACCCTACATCGTAAAAGACCGGCCAAATACCCCAATTGTAATTGCTCAGGCCGCAATTTATGCCAATAAAAACACTACACCGCTATCAAAACCTGAATTGGTAATAAGCACAGATGAAAGCTGGAAAACCCACAAGAGCCCAAATAAATTATTAGGCGTGTGGGATTCTAACAGAATGGGAGGAGAGATTTGGGATGCAAATAAAGAAGTTGCAAACTGGAACACTACCGCCTGTGATGAAACAACATGGGATAAGGCAATAACCTATCAGCCTAAGCTAGTCCTCTCTGCTCAAAAAATAGAGCCTAACCGTGTTTTTGATGAAATAAAGCCAATTGGAATTGTAGAAAGAAATGATGGGACATACCGGGTTGATATGGGTGTCAACTTTGCCGGGTGGACAGAAATTAAAGTAAAAGGTAAGCAAGGGGATACTGTGAAATTTTTATTCTCGGAAAGGGAACAATCCGATATCACTTTCAGCAACCACAGCGCTTTTGTTATTGGTAAAACAGGACAGGGAACTTTTCATAATCGATTTAATTATAGCTCAGGTCGCTGGGTTACTATTAAGGGTTTAAAAAGTAAGCCCTCACTTAATGATATCCGTGGTTGGATGGTACGTACAAATTACAAAGAAGCTACCACTTTTGAATGTTCAGACCCTTTGCAAAACTGGACATATAATACCATAAAATGGACCTTTCAAAATCTCTCAATAGGAGGGTATATTGTAGACTGCCCTCAGCGTGAAAGACTGGGCTATGGAGGCGATGCACATGCAACTTGCGAAACAGGAATGTTCAATTATCATATGGCTGCTTTCTATACCAAATGGATGGAAGACTGGAGAGATGTACAAGGAACTGAATCTCTGGTAGGAAACATGTACGACGAAAACTTTGCCCGCAAAAGCATAATGAGTGGTCGCATCATGAATAATGGTGTTCTGCCACATACTGCACCTACTTACATGGGGGGCGGTGGCCCTGCATGGGGCGGTATAGTAGTCTCTTTGCCCTGGTTTATTTATCAGCATGAAGGCGACAAAAGGGTGCTTGATAAGAATTTTGAAATGATCAAAGGCTGGCTTTCATTTTTGGATCTGAATACTAAAGATGATATGTTGGTTCGCTTTGGCGGATCATGGGATTTTTTGGGTGATTGGTTATGGCCTGGAGCCACAGCCGAAGGGATGAATAACAATAAACCCCAAACCGTTTTCTTAAACAATTGCTATAGAATATTTAACCTGCGTACGGCTGCTAAAATTGCTCGCGTACTTCATAAAGATAAAGAAGCACAACAGTGGGAAAAACAAGCAGATGTATCAAGCGCAGCAATTCACGCTAAATTTTACAATGCAGATGATCATAGTTATTCTGATAAATCAATGTCTAATCTTGCTGCGGCCTTATTGGGTGAGGTAATGCCTCAAGACTTGAAACCATTAATCATGAAGCGGCTTGAAAATGAGATTCTGGTGGTTCATAAAGGGCACATCAATGTAGGGATAACAGGCGGAGCAATGCTCTTTAAAGTATTAAGAGACGCCGGACGCGATGACCTTATTTATGCCATGACCTCGCAGACTGATTATCCGAGCTGGGGCTACATGAAAGCCAATGGTGCAACAACCATTTGGGAAATGTGGGAAAAAGACCTGCCTGGACATTCTCTATTACATAGCTCATACCTGTATCCGGGTGCCTGGTATATTGACGGAGTTGCTGGTATAAAACGCGATCCGCAGGCACCCGGATTTCAACGCTTTATCGTTCGCCCCCCACTGTTAACAGCCACGCAAATGGAATGGGCCAAAGCCAATATAGAATCGCCTGCAGGTTTAATCAAAACGGCATGGAAACGTACAGGTAATCAGCTCACCATGAACATAAACGTACCTCCTAATTGTACGGCTATACTTCAGCTACAGGAAAATGAGACAAAAAATGTAACTGATAAGTCAAACCACATTAAGGACTTAGGTTTAAAGGATGGTTTCAGATCTTTTGAGCTTACATCAGGTAACCATATTATTAAAACAGAGAAAATCTAAACAGATCATTATAAATTAAAAACATGTTACAAAAATTCTTATATCCTCTTTTTGCCATTTGTTTAATAGCCGCTAGTACACATGCACAGCCAGGCAAGAAACTAAGTAGTTCTGCTAAAGCTGATAATATTAGTCCTTTAACCAGACAATATATTTCTCCTGTAAAGATTTTATGGAAAGAAGGCCAGGTTAACAACATTGAGCAATTGTTGAAACCGGGAATTAGTCAGGCCGATCTGGCCAATCGTAACATGGCGATCTTGAAAAATGATGGCTCAGGTAAAAAAGCATCTATATTACTGGATTTTGGTAAAGAACTGCAGGGTGGATTGGAGATTGTAACCGGCATGTGGGGGCCAAAAAATGTTCCCCTTAAAATACGTGTGCGTTATGGTGAATCGGCAAGCGAAGCCATGTCTGACGTTGGTGGTCCAAAGGGTGCAACCAATGATCATGCTATCAGGGATTTTACCACATTGGCTCCCTGGTTGGGCCGAATCCAATTGGCGGAAAGCGGATTTCGCTTTGTGCGCATAGACCTTGAAGAGGAAAATGCAGAACTGCAATTGAAAGAAGTACGTGCAATTTTTACCTATCGTGATATTCCTTATATTTCCTAAAAGTTTAGATTTATCAAAGGAAACTACTCCTTTACCAGGTTGGATGAATGGGATAAGTACTTATTCTATGTGGTGGATTATTCTTCATTACGATTGGTATATGCAGAACGGAGATTTAAATTACCTGAAACAACAGAAGCAGTATTTAAATGGATTGGTAAAGCAAATAGTAGCAAAAGTTGGTGATGATAATCAGGAAAAACTGGATGGGACGCGTTTTCTGGACTGGCCATCAAGCGAAAATCCTAAGGGAATTCATGCAGGCTTGCAGGCCATGACGGTTTGGTCATTGGCTACGGCATCCAAAATAAGTAACCTTGTAGGCGATAAAGAAACCGCTGATTTATGCAACAAAACGGTGGCCAGGATGCGCAAATATATACCCGATCCTAATGGTTCAAAACAAGCGGCAGCTTTGCTTGCCATTACTGGTTTAATGCCTGCAGAGAAAGCCAATAAAGATGTACTTTCAGTTGGTGGTGCAGCAAATTTCTCTACTTTTTATGGCTACTATATGCTCGAGGCAAAAGCTAAAGCAGGGGACCATCAAGGTGCTATTGATGTAATCCGTCAGTACTGGGGTGCAATGCTCGACTTAGGAGCCACCACTTTCTGGGAAGATTTTAATATGGACTGGATAGCGAATGCTTCCCGCATAGATGAGTTAGTACCAGAAGGTAAAAAAGACGTACATGGCGATTATGGAGCATACTGTTATGTAGGTTTCAGACATAGCTTATGCCATGGATGGGCCTCGGGGCCAACAGCATGGTTAACTGAACATGTTTTAGGTGTTAAAGTAGTGGAAGCGGGTTGTAAAGCAATTAAAATAGAACCGCATTTAGGTGATTTAAAGTTTGTAGAAGGTACATACMCTACACCTTATGGTGTTTTAAAAATTAAACATACTAAACTGGCTAACGGTAAAATTAAAACGGATATAAATGCCCCTAAAGGAGTAAGGATAATTCAATAGAATTATCCTTGTTAAAATTAATGCACTCATCATCAGTTGTTTGTGTTAATTTTTAAAATTCTTTTGGTAAAAAATGGAATAGTCCCGCACTTGTGCTTATAAATCAATTATAGGCGATAAAAATGGATTATTCTTTATATACTATTGAGGACTTTCTAACCGACGAAAGTTTTGTTAAATATTGTTTGCGCGATAACCATCAGGATATTGCATTCTGGGAAAACATCCTTATCCGGTACCCGGAACTTTCGACAAAAATACACCAGGCCGAATCGCTTTTCTTTTTACTTTCTGTAAAAATTGATCCTCAGGAAAAGGAGCAGGAATTATCCAAACTTAAATCTTCTATTGAACACTTACAGACATTAGAGTCTGAACAGATACCTGCGAAAACGATTCGTTTAAAAAGCCGGACGCTTTGGTTCTCATCGGCAGCAGCAATTTTAATTGCTATAGGCGCCTATGCACTGTTGAATAGGAAGGATTATAGCACAACCATTCCTGTCTACAATGAACTTAGCACCAAAGCCACTATAAAAACAGGATATAACGAACGTAAATCTATAAGGCTGTCAGATGGAAGTACTGTGTTGATGAATAGCTTAACAACACTAAAGATAGACGACAATTACAACGAAAATAACCGGGTTTTATGGATGGATGGAGAGGCTCATTTTAGCGTTGCTAAAAATAAAGACAAACCTTTCATTGTAGTTTCAGGCAAAACAGCCACCACAGCCCTGGGCACCTCTTTTAAAATCAACAATTACAAAATGCATACTTCTACCTCTGTAATGCTCACCACTGGTAAGGTTAGTGTTGGAACTGTTAATCATCAAAAAATAATAAACAAAGTTGACCTGATTCCCGGAGAGCAGGTTGAGATTGTGGAGACTCAAAATAAATTTACAAAATCAAACTTTGAGCTGGAAAAAGTAGAGAACTGGGCAGAAAGAAAACTCGTATTCTCAATGGCTTCTTTAAAAGATATTAAATCGGTTTTAAAGGAGATCTATGGAGTTGAAATCAGAACAGAAAAACAACCTAAAAAGCCAATCGCTTTTACCGGTCAATTTAAAAATGAAAATCTTACTGATGTGCTTAATGCCATCGGATTCGCTAACCACTTTACTTACACTATAAAAAATGATACTGTAACACTGGCATTCTAAACCGCAACAACCTAACCAAACCAAACAATATGAAAAAAAACTTACCAACCTATTATTTCTTTTATGGGCTTTTATTTAAAATAAGCTTATGCGTTGTTCTAATCCTGTCAACGTCCGCATATGCACAGTCCAAAGATAAATTGTACTCATTTAAATGGAAAAACACCACCATCCTGGATGCTTTTAAACAAATAGAAAGTCAGGGACAAGTGCACTTTTCTTACAACCCACTCGATTTAAATGTAAACGCAAGGTTTGATCTGAATATCGAAAAACAGAAAATTAACGACGTTCTGGATGCCATTTCAAAAAAGGTGAGTATCAAATATCAGATCAACGGACAAACGATAATGATCCAATCTTACAAGCCGGTGGTTGTAAAAATTGAATTTACCATAACCGGAACGGTTACCGATGAAAAAAACATCCCGATTCCCGGAGTTTCTGTGATTAATGCCACGGCTAACAAAACAGTTTCAACTAATGAGAACGGGAAGTTTTCTATTGCAGCCAATAAAGGCGACATCATCAGGTTCCGGATGATGGGCTTTCAGCAAACCGGCATTGTTGCCAGTGAATCACAGAAAAATATAACTGTGGTGCTGAAAGAGGAATCGCTTGAACTGAAAGAAACAGTTGTTACCGCACTGGGTATCAAAAGAGAAGAAAGATCTTTGGGGTATGCGGTTTCTGAGGTAAATGGCGAGGGATTAAAAAAAGCAAGAGAAACAAACGTAATTAACTCTTTAGCTGGAAAGGTAGCAGGTCTTATCATTAACAGTACAGCAGGTGGGCCTGCCGGATCTTCCAGAGTGATCATTCGTGGTAATACCACAGTTACGGGCAATAACCAGCCTTTGTATGTGGTAGATGGGGTTCCAATAGATAACTCGAATTACGGAGGTACAGGATCTGAGATGTATGCTCAGGGATATGATTTCGGAGATGCAATATCTGCAATAAATCCGGACGACATTGATAAAATCAGCGTATTAAAAGGTCCCTCTGCATCGGCTTTGTACGGTGCAAGAGCCGCCAATGGAGTTATTTTGATCACAACGAAACGGGGTAAAGGCACTTCTGACCTTGGTATAGAAGTAAACAGTACTGCATCATTTGAGAATCAGCTTACTTCCTTCGATGGGTACCAGTACTTATATGGTCAAGGCCGTAATCAGACCATCAATACCTCCTCTTTACAGGCAAGAACATCAATGTTTAATAACTTTGGTGCCAGACTGGATCCTGATTTAATGGTGGTATCGTACGACGATGTGTATAGGCCTTACCAAAAGATTGGCGACAATATTGGTGGCTTTTTCAGAACCGGTACTACATTTACCAATAATGTTTCCTTCAGTAACGCCAATGAAAAATCATCTGTCAGATTTTCTGCTACTGATCTTAGAAATAACGACATCATTCCTGAAAGTGGCATTAGAAGAAATTCATTTACTTTTAATGGTACATCAAAATTTGGTTCTAAGCTCTCTCTCGAAGCCAGGGCTTTTTACATGGACGAAAATGTAAATAATCGTCCTGCTTTGGCTGATGATCCGGGGAATATTGGAAATGCTTTTATAGGACTTGCAAATAATGTAGATCAGGCATGGTTTGCAGAAACTTATAAAAACCCAGATGGTTCTTATATCGAATGGGGTGGTGGTCAGTATCGTTTAAATCCATATTGGGTAATTAACGAAATGAAGAACACAACCAAAAAGAATCGTCTGTTAGGTGCCCTGCAATTAAACTATGAAATCACCGATTGGTTAAGTATTCAAGGTCGCGGATCAACAGACCTTACCTATATCAATTTTGAAAAATTCAGTCCAAGAACTACACCGGGTGTAGTAACCGGAGCGCTGGATCAGATCAACAGAAAGCACGTAACTACAGAGGCCGATGTATTAATTACCGGGCAAAAACAGGTTACACCTTCTCTTTATCTGGCCGCCCGTTTAGGGGGTAGTATTTCGAGGGTACACAACAATGCAGACTTTATGCAGTTCACAAATCTTACTGTTCCTGATGCAATTACCCCTACAAGTTTTACCGATAAAAGTATTATCCCTGTGCCGTATAAAAAGAACTTAAACTCTGTTTATGCACTGCTTAGTGTAGGCTATAAAGGTTATCTGTACCTGGATGCAACAGTTAGAAATGATGCTTATTCTACATTGAATAAAGACTATGTTTATCCATCACTGTCTTCAAGTTTTGTCTTCTCTGATGCCTTTAAATTAAGTAAGAAAGTCTTAACGATGGGTAAATTAAGAGCGGCAATTTCTGAGGTGGCTAGTGATACCGATCCTTATTTACTGGACCTATACTATTCGGTAAATCCATTGTCTTTTAACGGAATGTCTTATGGAGGATTGAATACGGCCAGAATGCCAAATGCCAATCTGTTGCCAACCCGTACACGCTCCTGGGAAATAGGTACGGAACTAAAGTTCTTTGAAAACAGAATTGGACTTGATGTTACTTATTACAACCAAAGATCAAGAGATCAGATCAATAATGTTCCAAGTCCTTTCTCCTCAGGTTTTTCTACAAGGATGATCAATGCAGGAGTGGTTTCAAATAAAGGGATCGAGGTACTGCTTACTGCAAGTCCGGTTGCCAAGAAAGATTTTAAATGGGATGTGAGCTTTAATTTCGCCCGTAATGTCAATAAAGTTGAATCTCTGGCCGATGGTGTTCCTTTTTTAACCCTATCGGAGGCGAGATGGATGGGGGTTGCGGTAATAGCAAAACCAGGTGAAAACTATGGCTCTATCTTGTCGTTCGACTATCAGAAAGATCCCAATGGAAATGTGATACTTGACCCTACTACACTTTTGCCTCTGCAAAGCGACGAAAGACAAGTAGTTGGTAAAGGAATTTACGATTGGACAGGTGGTGTTAGCAATACGGTTTATTTCAAAAACTTTAGTTTAAGTGCACTTATCGATGTGAAGTTCGGGTCAGACCTGTTTTCAATGACTAATCTTTTTGCCGCCAGTCGTGGTAGTTTAAACACTACACTTGCCGGACGTGAAGAATGGATTGCATCGGAAGAAGAAAGACAGGCCCAGGGTTACACACTTGACCAATGGAAGGCAATAGGAAAGGTGAGGGGCTTAGTTCCTGAAGGTGTAGTGAAAGACGAGAATGGAAACTTTGTTAAAAACACAAAAGCCGTTGATCCTTCAGTTTACTGGCCACAGATCGTATCAAGCGGTGGTGTAGCCAGACCTTATATCTACTCTGGAACTTATGTTAAAATGCGTGAGATCACCTTGGGGTATACCATTCCTGAAAGAATCTCTGCTAAATGGGGAGTTAGAAATATACAGGTAGCGCTGGTAAGCCGAAATCCATTTATTCTTTTCAGCGATGTACCAAATGTAGATCCTGATTCTAATTACAATAATGGAAACGGACAGGGTCTGGAGTACGGCTCTTTGCCAACCAGACGCAGCTGGGGCTTTAATTTAAACTTTAAGTTTTAAGAGATTCATCAAGGGAGATAAACATGAAAACGAATTTAAAAAAATACGCATTCGTACTTGCCATAATGGTATTGATGCTCAGTGCCTGTAAAAAATTTGGGGATGTAAATATTGATCCTACCAGATCAAGCAATCTTGATCCTTCTTTACAGCTCACAAACGTTCAACTACGCTTCTCAGGAGATCTGGAAGTAAATGAAAAGCTGGGTCTTGTATTTACAATGCCTCTTGTACAGCAAATTGGAGGAATCTGGCTGAATAGAAATGGCCAGTTCTACGTATACGACCGAAACTACCTTTCCTCTTTATGGAATAACACGTACAACAATGATGTGGTAAATATTGTAGATGCGGTGAACCGGACTAAAAACGATCCTTTAAAAACGAATCTGAATGCCATCTGTCGTATTATGAAGGTGTATGAATTTGCCAGAATAACAGATGTGTATGGAGATATCCCATATTTTGAAGCGGGAAAAGCATTTACAGATGGAATAGTACAACCCAAGTTTGATAAACAGGAAGAAATCTACAACGACTTTTTTAAAGAACTTGCCGAGGCCTCGGCCCAACTTGATGCTTCTAAGGATGCCGTGAAAGGCGATCTTTTCTATAATGGTGGAATTGCTTCATGGAAAAAATTCGCCAATTCGCTTAGGCTAAGGTATGCCATGCGTTTGGTAAAGATTAATCCTGATAAAGCAAAAACGGAAGCTCAGGCTGCATTTGCGGCGGGTGTTTTTACCAGCAATGCGGAGATGTGTAAAATAGTTCATCAGGATGTACAAAACAGCTATATAGATATTAGAGGAAATGGCGTGTCTGCAGCTTTTTGTCAGTCTGAGGTTATTCCTCGTGTTCAGGACCCTTTCATAGAACAACTGAGAAGTACTAACGACCCTCGTCTTTCACATATGGTGAGGTATTATATTGACATTGTGAACAGACCTTTTGAACGCACAGACATCACAGATCAGGTTAAAGCGCAGATTGGTTATAACGGGGTACCTCCTAATGAGTACATTTGGGATGGCTGGATGAATCCGATCACCATTGACATACCAGGTGTTGGGCCAACTGAGGCCGTTAACAACGATCAAAAAGCGCAGCTAGCTAATTTCCTCATTCGTAACAATGCCCCTTTTCTTCACCAGACTTATGCCGAAGTTGAATTGCTACTTGCCGAAGCAACAGTAAGATGGGGCGCAACTTTTGGTGGCACAGCTGCAGAACATTATGCAAAAGGTATTGAAGCTGCAATTTCGCAGTTAAGCCTTTTCCCGGGCGGGCCTTCTATCAGCTCAACAGACATCAGCAATTTCATAAAAGGGAACAACCTGATTCCGGGAAGGGAAATTGAGATGATCAACAAACAGCTGTGGATTGCATTGCTTTTAAACGGACCGGAAGCTTACGCAAACTGGAGAAGAACAGGCTTTCCTGCCTTAGCTTCATCTACTAATTACGACTCATCCGTTCAAACCACGCCAAGAAGATTTGAATATCCAATTTTTGAACTGGAGCAAAATGCAGTGAATGCTGCTGCTGCGGTGGCTGCAATTGGGCCTGGTGGTAATACCTGGACCAACAGGGTTTGGTGGGATAAACCATAATGTTAAACCTAATTTTCATACGATGAGAAAGTCAAGAATTTTTATACAAATCATTTGCTTGTTTGCATTAGTGTCCTGTGCCAAATCAAAAGCAACAGATCAGAGTATGCCAGACAAAAAAGATAAAGGGTTTTATGTTGTTGGATATATATTTGGAAGCGGCGACCTGGATGCGGAATCAGCAAAGCTGGACTTCAGCAAGATCACACATTTGAACATTGCTTTTTTAAATCCGGATGCCAATGGATTGTTTAGTCCATCTGCAGGTTTAACGGCAGCCATAAAAAGGGCACATGACAATAAGGTAAAGGTTTTGTTCTCCATTGGAGGAGGGAATGCCCCGCAACATTTAAAGGAACTGATCAAACCAGCTAAACGTGCTGAATTGATTAAGGAACTGGTTAAGCTAACCAATACCTATAATTTTGACGGGGTAGATGTTGACCTGGAAGGAGACTTTATTGATTTGAACTATGAAGGGTTGATTGTTGAATTGTCGAGCGCCTTAAAGCCGCATAAAAAACTACTAACAGCGGCAGTAGCAACCTGGAACGGAAATGCAATATCAGATAAGGCACTGGCTTTGTTCGATCTGGTTAACATCATGTCTTATGACCAGACGGGTCCGTGGAATAAAGAAAAACCGGGCCCCCATTCAACCTATGAAGCGGCAGAAACAGACTTTGCTTATTGGAACACTTCCAGAAGCGTGCCTGCAAATAAGCTTACACTTGGCTTGCCATTTTATGGATATGGTTTTGGCCCCTCAATTCAGGAGAGCTATTCTTATGGCGATATTGTAACAGGATTTCCAGGCTCAGAGCTTGTTGATTTTGTTGTAGTGCCCAATAAGGGAACGATCTATTATAACGGATTACCAACCATAAAGAAAAAGGTCGGCTTTGCTTTGAATAAAAAAGCAGGAGGCATCATGATCTGGCAATTGCTGGGAGATGCAACAGGAGATAAATCACTTTTGTCGGCCATAAATACCTTAATCCAATAAGAGAAATTATTTAAAATAATAAAGATATTCAGATGAAAAAAATAGTATACCTTATATTTCCCCTGCTGATATTTATGCTCGGGTGTAAAAAAGACAATGATGAGGTTGGCGGAGATTTTCATCCCCGGATCTTCGACCAGGGATTGGTATTTCAGTCGCCATCCAGAATTATACAGGAAGGGCAATCGGCCGTTTATAACCGCCTGCTATTTTCCCCGGCTCCCGGAGCTAAAACAAAATTAAGCTGGAAGGTAGATGGTAAAGAGGTTTCAACAGATACTGCCTTTACATTTACCCCCACGGCAGGAGGTGAATTTGAAATTAAACTGGAAGCCACATTTAATGGACAGACTGCCACACGCCTATCTAAGGTTCTGGTTAGCCCATCCACTTATACACCAAAAGTTAGCCCATTTGTAAATATGCCTTATCTTTCTGAAAACGGGGTTTCGGCCAATGTTACCTGGGCCAATGTTTCCCATGTGGCTTTTAGCGGGGCAAGGGTGCTTCCCGATGGAGAGGTTGATTTTTCGAAGGGAAACCAGAATCAAAACATAGATGAACTTGTTGCCCGGGGCCATATGAATGGCGTTCCGGTGCTGCTGGGTGTTACTGGCCGACTGTCGGGAGTAGATGGATGGTCGTTATACAACAGTACAGATTTTGGTTTGGTGATCAGCGATGCAGCAAAAAGAGCTCATCTGGTACAAGCCCTTACTCAATATGTTGTAAACAGAAAGCTGGACGGAATAGATGTCATGATGACAGACCTAAGTAACGACGTTTACGATATCTCTGCTAAAAGTGCTCAATCCGTTGGCCCTTTCGTATCAGAGTTAAAGGCGGCATTACCAGTTGGAAGCATTGTTACCGCCACGGTAACCACAAACTATATGCATTGGGAATATACTGATCTTTCTAAAGCAGATTGGATAAATGTTCACGCATTTGAGGATGGTGCACACGTAGGCCCGGGAGCTCCTTTAGGACAGCAGTCATCACTTAGTTTTATGAATGATGGCGCAACCATCTGGCGAAATAAAGGTTTCCCTGCTAACAAAATTGTGCTAGGAATACCAGCTTTTGGTGTAAGGTATCTTGAATTAGATGGAGACGGTAATAACCTGAGCTGGGGATCTTATGATTATATGCAGTTTAAAGACATATTAGTAAAAGACCCAACGGCTGCTCAAAAAGAATTTACAGCTGTTGAAGCTAAAGGTGTATATTTCAATGGAATTCCGCTGGTAACTCAAAAAGCCAATTACATAAAAGAAAAAGGCTTTAAAGGAGCGTATCTTTGGGCAGGCGACTATGATGCAGTGGGCGAAAATTCCTTAATGAATACATTAAGCAAGATACTCAAATGACAGCTAAGCCAGGGGTAACATTATCCAGACTGATTTCTATCGATGCCTTCAGGGCAATAGTGATGATATTGATGATTTTTGTAAACGATCTGTGGACCTTAATTGACATTCCGGGTTGGCTTGAACATGTTTCGGCCGATGCCGATGGTATGGGGCTTGCCGATGTTGTATTTCCCGCTTTTTTATTTATCGTAGGCTTATCTGTGCCCTATGCAATAGAGAGCAGAAGCAAAAAGGGCGATACAAACACCACAGTATTTTTTCATATTGTAGCAAGAACGATAGCACTGTTGGTAATGGGCTTGTTCCTTGTCAATTCAGAAAGCTATGCAGATAATGCAATTTTGCCTAAGGATGTCTGGATGATTTTATTGGTAGCCGCCTTTTTTCTGATATGGATGGCCTATAAAAACCCTGAGTCATTAACCGTAAAACTGTTAAGGGCTGGGGGAGTTTTACTATTGGCTATATTGGCCGCCCTCTATAAAACAGAAACCGGCAATGGAATAACAGCTATGGGTATTCATTGGTGGGGTATACTTGGGTTAATTGGCTGGGCTTACTTCATTGCTTCCTGTGTTTATCTTTTCTCGGCCGGAAAACCCGTGATTCAGGTGCTTGCCCTTGTTTTTTTTATGCTTTTTAGCAGTGCCTCATTTCTCGACTGGCTGGGGCCAATAGAAAGCATAAAAAAGTACGTTTGKATCGCAGGGGATGGGTCAATGCCTGCATTTAGTATGGCAGGCATCATTACTTCCATTGCGTATCGAAACCTTAGTTCAGCAAATAAGAAATTCTGGATATTGATGGTTCTGTTTGCTGTTCTACTTATTGGATTTGGTTTGCTTACACGCCCTGTTTGGGGAATCTCTAAGATCAGGGCAACACCATCGTGGACGGCCATCTGCTCGGGTATAGGAATTCTTGGGTTTTTAGTAATGGTGTACATCAGTGATATCCGAAAAGTGGCGAGCTGGTATAACTACATTAAACCGGCCGGTACCAGCACACTTACCTGTTATTTGATACCCTATATCCATTATGCATTAATTGGACTACTCGGACTTTCGCAGTTACCGGAGGTCATGCGCACAGGGGTGCCAGGCTTATTTAAATCATTGATTTATGCCTTGCTAATTGTATCAGTTACAGGTTTGCTGGAAAAAAGAAATATCAGGTTAAAAATTTAGAGATCGCCCAGGATCATAAGAATAAGAATGGAAAGAAGAGAATCACGCAAAACGTTGACTGCATTATGAAGGGTATTGTAAACCGTTCTTTCTGTAAGCTCCGTTTTGTGTGAAATTTCTTTGAACGATAAACAGTCAAAATAACGTAGCTGTACAATTTCTTTTTGCCTTGGAGTAAGCTTATTCAGCGCATGCTCCAAGCGTTTTTTTAGCTGCTCATCTTCCTGGCTCGCAATCAGTATTGCTTCGTAAGAATGAACTGAAACATATTGTTCATTAAGGTCCTCCAGGTGTACAACTTTACCAGGATCCTTGCGGATTTCCTTTTGATAGGTTTTATACATAATCCTTTTATAGACGGTAAAAAC
>NZ_JBFTNT010000026.1:0-33974 GCF_056397585.1 Pedobacter sp. 05L430
GTATATGGCCTCTTTGTATATGGCCTCTTTTTTGTCTACGATTGTTAGTAATTTTTGCATCAGATAGCCCCGGTAAGCCAGCTCTTCAAATAATGCTGGGAATAAGGCAACTGAAATAATCATGATGTATTTGCCATATTTATGCGGCTTGTATATAGTGTAATAAGAATAATCTGTATTGAAGAGCGAGTGGTTTAAATGCTCAACAAGAAATTGAACTATAATAGATGCCGTTATACTTATTATAATACAGATAATAGTTTTTTTAAGGGAAAAATTTGGCCATTTTAACAGATGCGCATTTTCTCTCCAGTTATAAGAGAAGAATAGCACCGCTGTTCCCGCCATTATTATATCAAAGATAATTGCTGTAGATATGTCGAAATTATCTATCGATAGTGCTGCAACACAGCAAGTAAGCTCTATAGCAAAAAATAGCCCGATCTGTTTAAGTCCGGGCCATTTTCTAGAGTCTATAAGAGTTTGGTCTTTTTTCTGTTCTTTACCACAAATGCTGCAATATTTATTGTTGATAGATATTAAACCATTACAGTGGCTGCATTCTATTTGCTGAATTTCCTGAGTTTCCAATTAATTGATGTTCAGTTCTTTTTTTAGTTTGTCGACTTCTAAAACTGATCTAATTCCTTTTATAAGGTAAACAATAATAATCACCTTTAAAATAATGCCTGAAAATATTGTAACGGGGTCTACAATGGCATTTATAACATGGATAATCACATAAAGTGACAATCCGGATATCATAGCTGCTGTTGGTTTGGTTTTGCTCCATACGCCAAAAGCTAAAAAAGCTCCTATAAGTATCACCGAGGTAAATAGAATAGCGAATTTATCCTGTTCATTTTTAGCTGTAAAATATCCAACAAAAAATGATATTACGCTAAGTCCTGCAATCCAGTATAGTGATTTTCGGGCAGATTCGACATTATTATTTAAATCCGAAAGGTCGATTTCTTTAGCATTTCTTTCAGAATAAAAAAAGTCTTGTTCTTGTTGAGTTCCCTTAAGTGGGAAGCCACATCCATTGCAAAATAAATCGTCAGATTCGTGCTTGTTATTACAACAAGGACATGAGTTTGTATGATATTCCATATAAGGCGTTAATTTATTTAAAGATATAACTGTAATAAGTAATCACAAAATTAATTGAAAATTCCCTTTACTTATTTGTGTATGTTTTACTGTAATTTATAAGCATTAAATCGTAACGCTTAAACTGCTTCTTTAGCCTTTTCTTAAAATCGACATAATTGCGTTTATTTTTTTGGCTCCATAAAACTTCGCTAAGTGCATCTAATCTGGGGAAAAGCATATATTCAGCTTTGGCTGGATTTGCAATATATTCCGACCAAAGGTTTCCCTGTCCGCCCCAAATATATTCTGCTTCTTGGGCAGTAAGTTCAGCAGGAACGGGCTCATAATCATAAACAGTTTTTAGTGGTAAAAATTTAGCCGCCGTCAATGAGTCATCTTTCATAAACTGACCGTGATTAAAGTACATAGAATTTTCTGGAGTCATGATTACTTTATGGTGTTGTTTTGCCGCTGCAATGCCACCTTTCTCTCCACGCCAGCTCATCACAATAGCATTAGGCGCCAGGCCACCATCCAGAATCTCATCCCATCCAATTATCGTTTTTCCTTTACTGTTTACAAATTTTTCCATTCTATGAATAAAATAGCTTTGTAAACCATTCTCATCTTTTAATCCTTTTTCTTTAATCAGCTTTTGGGCAAATGGAGATTGTTTCCACCAAATCTTTGAACATTCATCACCTCCAATATGAATGTACGGAGAAGGGAATAATTCCATTACTTCTGTCAGAACATCTTCCAGAAAGCTAAATGTTTTCTCAGTTGGCTGTAACACGTTATTGAATTTGTTGAAGATACCCCATGTTTGCGCCACCTGAGTTGGTATGGAAGGAGTGGTTCCCAATTCCGGATAAGCGGCTAATACTGCCATATTATGTCCGGGCATTTCAATTTCAGGAATAACGGTGATGTACCTTTCTGCTGCATATTTTATTATCTCTTTAACTTCCTCGTGTGTATAGTATCCTCCATATCTAATCCCGTCGTTTCCTGTTCCAGGATAAAGGCCAATAATAGTTCCATTACGCCATGCACTAATTTCCGTAAGCTTGGGGTGTTTTTTAATCTCTATCCGCCAACCATGGTCATCAGTCAGGTGCCAATGGAAATAGTTTAGTTTGTGCAGTGCCAGATAATCAATGTATTTCTTAATAAAATTAACATCAAAAAAATGCCGACTAACATCAAGGTGCATTCCCCTATAGGCAAAGCGGGGATAATCAATAATCTCCACTGTTGGAATAGTCAGTTTTTCCGGATTGTCTGGTTGCGATGGTAAAAGCTGTAYAATACTTTGTATCGCATAGAAAATGCCTTGGGGAGATGGCGACCCTACATTTATTGTGGTTGGAAGCACTGAGAGTGTGTACTTGTCAGGATTGGGATATAATGTGCTGTCTACAATTAAATTTATAGATCGCCGAGGGCCAATTTTTGTAATCTCAGTAATTATTTCCAGTTGTAAGTTATAATGGTTAGAGATATAATCTGATAAGAATTGAGCGGAAGACTGCGCCTGTGAAGTATTAATAAAGATCACAGTGTTTTTATCGATACTAAATTTCTCGTTGGGTATGGATCCTGCCCTCATTTCAACGGGTGCAGGTATTATATCTTGCGCACTCAGTTTAAAGGAAAGAATGATGAGTAAAAATAAGCTAAGTGTTATTCTCATAGTAGGAGGTATCATGTGTGTTGCTCAAAAGTAATAATATGAGTCCAAATTTTAGAGCAAAAAAAAGGCCCTCAAATTTTGAGGGCCTTTATATTATATAAAGTTAAATGGAACTAGCTTTTTTTAGCTTTATTCTCTTCACCTTCCATTTGTTGTTTTAATTGTGCAAGCACGCCTAAATCACCTAATGTAGATTTTTCAACTGAATCTTTAACTTTTTTCACTGCATTGCTAGATGCTTTAGCTTCTTTTTTCTTAGTAGCTCTTTCTTCAGCAACAGCTTCAGCTTTAGCCTCTTCCCAGATACGGGCGTGAGAAACAACGATACGTTTAGCATCTTTGTTAAACTCAATGATTTTGAAATCATTAGTTTCTTCAGCTTTGATAGTAGTACCATCTTCTTTAGCCATATGCTTAGTAGGTACGAAACCTTCAACACCATAAGGTAAAGCAATAACAGCACCTTTATCAGTTACTTTAACAACAGTTCCCTGGTGGATTGAATCTACAGTAAAGATAGTTTCGAAAGTATCCCAAGGGTTTTCTTCAAGTTGTTTGTGACCTAAGCTTAATTTACGGCTTTCAACGTCTAATTCAAGAACAACTACGTCTAATGTATCACCAACTTTAGTGAATTCGTTAGGGTGGTTAACTTTTTTAGACCAAGAAAGATCAGATATATGGATTAAACCGTCAATACCTTCTTCGATTTCAACAAATACACCGAAGTTAGTCATGTTTTTGACTACAGCAGTATGTTTGCTTCCAATAGGATATCTTTCAGCAACATTTTGCCAAGGATCTTGAGTTAATTGTTTAATGCCTAAACTCATTTTACGCTCGTCTCTGTCTAAAGTTAAAACTTCAGCTTCGATTTCGTCGCTAACTTTCAGGAATTCCTGAGGGCTACGTAAGTTTTGAGACCAAGACATTTCTGATACGTGAATTAAACCTTCAACACCAGGAATGATTTCAAGGAAAGCACCGTAATCAGCAACAGTAACAATTTTACCTTTAACTTTAGAACCAACAGCTAAGTTAGCATCTAAAGATTCCCAAGGGTGAGGAGTTAATTGTTTTAATCCTAATGCGATACGTTTTTTCTCGTCATCAAAGTCAAGAACTACAACGTTGATTTTTTCGTCTAAGCTCAATACTTCTTTTGGATGCTCTATGCGGCCCCAAGAAATATCAGTGATGTGAAGTAAACCATCAACGCCACCTAAATCGATGAATACACCGAAGTCAGTGATGTTTTTAACAGTTCCTTCAAGTACCTGACCTTTTTCAAGTTTAGATACGATCTCAACTTTTTGGCTTTCTAAGTCGTCTTCAATTAAGATTTTATGAGATACAACTACGTTTTTAAACTCGTGGTTGATCTTAACAACTTTGAATTCCATTGTTTTACCCACGTATACATCGTAATCGCGGATAGGTTTGATGTCAATTTGAGAACCTGGTAAGAAAGCCTCAACACCCATAATGTCAACAATAAGACCACCTTTAGTACGGCTTTTAACAAATCCGTTGATGATTCTGTCATTGTCAAGGGCTTCATTGATAGTTTCCCATGATCTCTGAGTTTTAGCTCTTTTACGAGATAAAATCAATTGGCCGTTAGCATCTTCTGGAGCTTCCACGAAAACGTCAACTTTATCGCCAACTTTCAAATCAGGTGTATCACGGAATTCAGAAGTAGATACTAAACCGTCTGATTTAAATCCAACGTTCAATACCACGTCTTTGTTGTTTATAGAAACAACAGTACCGCTAATGATTTCACCTTGAGTGATTTGATTGAAAGTATCGGTATACATGTCTTCAAACTTTTTACGGTCTTCATCCGAGTATTTTCCGAAAACTTTATCATCAGCATCCCAGTCAAAATCTTGATCAGGTGTTGCTAACGATGATTTGATCTGTTCGATCGACACTGAATCAGCTTCTGATTCAATGGTTTCTTTTTCTGYAAGACGAGCATCTGCGCCTTGTAGTTCAGCTGTTTTAGCCTCTAGTTCTTTTTCTGCTACTTGTTTTTTAGCCATTAAAATTAAATCTCCTTTTCCCGTTAGGGACGGCAAAGATAATAATTAATATTTTTAAAGAAAAGACTTTTTTGATAAATGTTGTTGATTTAGAACAGATTGTGTAGGGATTGCCACAACATTTAAATAAGTATATATATAATAGTTATTCTAAAAAGGTTGGGGGATTTGTGCTATGCAACCCGCACTTTAAATTTATCGCGATAATCTTTAGGCGGCATTCCGGAATTCTTTTTGAACAGCTGCCTAAAGGTTTTAAGATCATTATATCCTGAATTTAGCATAACTTCCAAAATGCTTTGATTTGTTTGTTCGAGGAGTTTTTTAGCGGCTTCTATCCTGGTTTTTTGAAGATATTCAATTAGTGTATTCCCMGTAGCCTGTTTAAACCGTCTGATAATATTGCGCCGGCTAGATGGGATTTGTTTTAATATATCATCAATTGTTATAGGCTCACTATAGGTGTTTTCCATGCAATGCTGGATTTTGGACACCAGTTCATCTCCATGGTCGCGAATAGGGGTAAAGGATCCAAAATGACTTTGTTGCTCACGGTTCATATCAATTGAAAATATTTTGGCTACACGTACTGCTACGTCGCGATTGCAGTAGTTATGAATTAACCTAAGTAGTAAATGAAAGCTACTTGTTGCGCCACCACTTGTATATATTCTTGTATCATGAGTAACTACGGCATCAGGCTTAAAAGTTACATCTGGAAAGTAAGAGGCAAAAGCTGAGCTGGCGTTGATATGAGTGGTTGCTTGTTTACCATTAAGCAAACCGCTTGCGGCTAGTAAGAATGCTCCAGTGCAGAAACTGGCGATCTCTGCACCTTTTTTATATTGTTGTTGTAGCCAGGGTAAAAACTCAACATTTTCATTTAATGATAAGCCTATTTCTCCGGTGTCAAATGCAGGTATTAACACAATGTCTTGTCTATCAGAGGAAGTTAAAAGCTTGGGAATATATTTTTCAAAGATGGCTACCTCATTGGTGTAATCTCCAATGTAAAATAGATTCAAATTAAAAATAGCATCCTTACCATTCGATTTATAATAGCTGTTTACAGTATCAAATACGTCTAAAATCGCAGCAATACTAAGGAGACGATATTTTTTAGTTAATAATAGTGCAACTTGTATCATAGGTTTTGCATTTGGAAATGCAAATTAGGAAAAAAATGCTCAAGCCAATGATTTCTTCACACAATGCTCAGACTTCCTTCACACCAAACTCACTAGTAGGTGCTTTTTTGTGAAGGAAGTTTGCACAATGTGTGAATTAAGTGAGAGATTGCTTGCTTTTCTTTTTCCGTCCGCGCCAAATCAGGAAGCCGGTGATGGGTAGGCTGGCAGCAATCAAACTGGCTGCGAAGGCCATTATTTTTCCCGGAAGCCCCAATACTGCTCCTACATGAATGTCGTAGTTCATACGGGCGATCTTATCAGCTGCTGTCGCATTCTCAAGTTTACCATACATATGGTTTACCTCTATTTCTTGCAGTGTGTAACGGTCGTAAAACAGGTAGTCCGACTTCCAATAAGTGTCGGGATCAGGATTAATCGATATTTCTACTGCTGAGTTTTTAGCATGAGGGGGATGCACATCCATACTGCCTTCAAAACCGGGTCTTTCGGTTCTTGCCTTTGCCCAAAGAATATCCTCTGCGGSTGCTTTACCCACAGCTGACGCAACTAATTTAGCATCAAGAGCGCTTTTTGAGATACTTTCTTCAAAAGGAATCATCTTCTTACCAGCTGAAGATACCCAGTAGACAGATTTAGCAAACCATTGAAAACCCATTACCAACCCAGAAAATGCTATAAAAATCAGCACCCATGTCATGTAAAAGCCAAATACATTGTGGAGGTCATAGTTTACCCTTCGCCATTTTGCATTCCATTTTACAGTAAAGCGTTTTTTGCTTGCAGCTTTATTTTTAGGCCACCAAAGTATCAATCCTGAAAATAATAAGAAAGTAAATAACAAGGTGGCAGTAGCGAGAATAGRCTGACCGATATTTGGAGGTAGCCAGAGATAATAGTGGCCCATTATCATGATCCTGAAAAAGTCCCAGGCCATATCTTTCACTTTCAAAACTTCACCTGAATATGGGTTTACATATACAGTCCAGTAATAATCTTCACCTTCTTTAAAGTAAGATACTATTGAGGCTCTTCCGTTTTGATATCCTATACTATGGGCTTCTTTACCAGGCAGTGCACGGTCTGCAATTTTCTTTATTTTGGAAGGAGGTAGCAGAGGCTCATTTCTTATCTCGGCATATCTGTAAGATTGTACTGTATCCTCTATTTCCCGCTGAAATGCCAGTATACAGCCTGTGATACCTAGAAAACATACAAATAGCCCGGATGTTAATCCGAGCCATAAGTGTATTCGTCCAATCCAGTATTTAAACCGGTATTTTTTGTTATTAATCATTAAAATTTATAGGCTATACTTAATCTATAATTTCTTGGAGATTCTGCCTGCCATGAATAAACTGCTTGTTCATAAGTTGGTGCGTTCCAATAATTGGTGTAATATGCTCCTGAATATAAATATTTATCCAGGATATTAAATACGTTTCCAGTGATTCTTAGATTTTTGTTTTCCCAGAAAAGTCCGGCGTCCAGCTTAAAATAATCAGGTAGATTCTGTTCTGAATTATCTCCGCTATACGTACCCATAGCTCTGCCTGCCAGATAGGTAAAGCCTGATGAAATACCTGTGCCTTTAAGAGCTCCCCTTTGTAAAGTATAACTTAACCAGGCATTAGAGGTATGTTTTGAAAAGCCGGGAACTACATCGCCAACAGCCATATCAGTTACACCATCTGCTACTTTGGTTACCTTGCCATCTGTATATGCATAATTGGCTATCAATTTCAAGCCAGTAAAGATCTCGCCTTTTAAGTCGAATTCTATACCCTGTGCTCTTTTTTCGCCAACAACTATGCTAAAGTTATCGCCAGCTCCATTGGAGGGGTCTGAAGCAAGTTCGTTCTGTTTAAGAATTCGGTATACAGATAAAGTAGTATTCCATTTTTCATCAAACCAATCCTTTTTAATACCAACTTCGTAATTGGTTCCGGTAATTGGATCAATACTTCCCCCATTACGTAAAAATCCAGTTTGGGGTATAAATGCTTCATCGTATACAGCATATATAGAAGTATTTTTGTCTACCGAGACGCTTAATCCCACACGCGGTGTGAAATGTTTTGCTTTGTCGGGACTTCCTCCCCATGCCGACTGGCTTACATAGGTATACCTTCCGGCAAGTGTTAAACGAATTCTGTTATCCAGAAAACCAAGTTCGTCTTGTAGATAACCGCTTAGGTATTTTTGGTCCATTAACCCACCTGCGGCAATTGCCCGGTCTTTCAAACTAGTTACTCTGTCAAATTCAGGATAGCCATTAGATGGAAAACCATAGTTAGGATTTTTTAAATCAAAAGGTGAAGATGGGAGATCCAAATCATGGGATTGACCCCAATCTGCCATATAGCTTTTTTTTCCTCCATCAAAGCCGGCTAAAATATTATGATTAATACCACCTGTTTTTACCTTTCCGTTGATAAAGAATTGGGCTAATTTCATGGTGCTTTCAGCATCCCAAATACCAACATTTCTAATTAGGGTGCTGTTGGCGTATACTGCAGATGGCCATGAACTATATCCATTTTGCAGGTATTTGGAATAGGCTACCTGTGCCGTTGCTTTCCAGTTGTTACTAAAGTTGTGTTGTAAATTAATAAAAGCACTATGATCGTTAATTCTGGTTGGAGGCACTCCCGGTTGGGTAAGTGTAAAATCACGGGGCAGGGTGGCGTAACCTTCAGGAGAGAAGATGTAAAACGAACCTACTTCCGTCATTTTTGCATTTTGCCATGCATATTCTGCAGTTAATTTAGTTTTATTGGATAACTGGTAGCTTAATGAAGGCGCAAAGGTGTAGCGGTCATTTTTCTCAAACGGTCTGAATGAGTCCTTTGTTTGAGCCGCGGCATTCAATCGGAACAACAACTTTCCATCATCGGTTAATTTCCTGTCAAAATCTATACTGGTTCTATATAGGTCAAAGCTGCCTGCGGTAAAAGAAACTTCTCCACGGTTGTTGCCCGTTGGTTTTTTGGTAACAACGTTATACATTCCACTTGGATCTCCATTACCTATCATAAAACCTGCTGGTCCTTTCACGAATTCAATATGATCTACCATACTCATATCCTCTGTAAGCGGTCCCCAGTATGATGCAACAAAGTTAAATCCATTTCGCATCGCTTGAATTTGTGAACCACGCATTGTGATATTGGTATACATGTCGCCCCAATGCTCTAGCCTTGCAGCTCCACTGACGTTCCTGAGTACTCCATCACTCATGCTAATTACTTGCTGATCAGCCAGGGCTAATGAGCTAACAATCTGAATGTTTTGCGGTATTTCTAACAATGGTTGGTTTAATCTTAAAGATGATGAGGGTTGATCTACTTTGTATCTTTTGGCATTTGTAGATATGTTTACCTCTTCCAGTGTGCTAAGGTCTTCTCTCAATACAAAATCAACTTTAGTACTTGTTGATTCTGTAACGTCTGCGGTTTTTTCTTGAGGACTTAAACCAACCGCTGAAACTCTTATGGTATATCTTCCAGGATTCACTTTGTTGATTTCATAATCACCCTTTTCATTCGTAGTTGCCCCAAACGGTGTCCCAATTAACTTAACAGATACAAATGCAGCATTGTGCCCATCTGATGTGGTGATCTTTCCGGTAATGCTGCCGGTTTGTTGGGCCATAGCATTAACTGAGAGAAACAACAGCGTTATAAGTACATTAAATACTCTAAAATTATTCATTTATTCTTTTGTTTGCTTATTTGGATTAATTCTAATTTGCTGCAAAGTAAGTGTCTAATATTTTATAATCAAAATTTATTTAGAATTAATCTAATCTGATTGGTTTTGTGGTTTTAAAAAATATCTTTAAAACGTTGGTTTAGGAGAAAAAATGAAATGTTTTGGAAGGAGCCTACCTTTGATAATCCCGAAGGGGTTAAAGAACCTATACTGCAAGCTAGTTAGATGGAAGAATAGGAAATAATTCCTGATTTACTATATTGCAATATTAATCGGGAATTAAATTAATGGAAAAAAAAGTTTCAATTAAGGATATCGCCAAATTATTGGGTATCTCAATCAGTACGGTTTCTTTTGTAGTAAATGGTAAAGCTAAAGAAAAAAGAATTAGTGAACCATTGACTAAGAAGGTTTTAGAACTCGTTGAAGAGCTGGGTTATAAGCCAGATGCTTTGGCAAAAAGTTTTCATACTGGAAAAACCAATATTATCGGGTTTTTGGTTGATGATATTTCAGAGCCTTTTTTTTCCAGTATTGCACGACTTATAGATGAAAAGGCTTCACAAAAGGGCTATAAAATAATTTATAGCAGCACAAAAAATAATAAAACGAAAGCACAGGAATTGCTACAGATTTTTCAGGACCGACATGTTGATGGCTATATCATAGCTCTTCCTCATGGTTTGGAAGATGAAGTAAAGTTGCTGACGAAGAGTAGGAAACCAGTTGTTTTGTTTGACAGGTATTTCCCTGATATAAAAACTGATTATGTAATTATTAATAATCATCAAGGCACATGTAGCGCTGTTAAACACCTAAAAGATGGAGGGTATAAGAACATTGGATTTATTACTATTGATACAATTGAGCAACAGATGCTCGATCGTTTGAGTGGTTATGAAGATGCGGTTAAAGCAGAAGGGCTAAACTCATATGTTAAAAAACTTACTTATGCGCCTTCGAATGAATTAATTCAAGAGGTCGCTGATTATTTGAAAGAAGAAAAAAAGTTAGATGCAGTTATATGTGCTACTAATTATATCACTATGGCAAGCCTAAGAGCAATACAGAAATTGGGTTTAAAAATTCCTAAAGATATAGCTTTGCTTTCTTTTGACGATTTTGAACTACTTGAATTCTCTGCTCCTCCAATTACAGCAGTAGCCCAGCCACTTGAAAAAATCGCCGAAAATATCATGAAAATATTATTGAATAGACTGGATAATCAAAAAGGAGATCATGAATCTTATGAGGTAATATTACCTACAGTCTTAAACATCAGGGACTCAACTACAGTCAAATAATAACAATAGCTTCAGCGTTTATCCAAAAATTATATTTGGTTAAATTTATTAGAATGATTTTGGAACTAAATAAGATTTGGTAAATCTTTCCGATACAGGATAGTTTACTGAACTTTATGGGCTTTATTTTTTAAAAAGATCCTTCCGACTTTTGCGGGTATCAACCTAAACCGCAAAGGCTAATAAAAAATATAATTTTGGAGCAGGCCCATGTATTCTTCCGGATATTGTTTTAAATAGTGCTTCGGGTGCTGTTAAAAATTATAATAGAACAGGGTTAAGTATCCTTGAGATTTCTCACCGCTCATCAGAATTTGAAAATGTAATAAATGAATGCCAAAGTCTTGTAAGGGAGCTTTTAGAAGTGCCTGATGACTATAGTGTTCTGTTTTTACAAGGTGGTGCAAGCACACAGTTTTCTATGGTACCCATGTGCCTGATGCAACCTCACAAAAGGGCTGTTTATCTAGACACAGGATACTTTTCTCTAAAAGCCATTAAGGAGGCCAGTTTGTTCGGGCCTGTTCATATAGCAGCAAGCTCAAAAGGTAGTGACTATGACTTATATACCTTATGATTACCATATTCCTGCTGGCTCAGCGTATTTCTATTGTACATCAAATAATTCAATAGAAGGCACCGAGATTTTTGCTTTCCCTGAAACGGAGGTACCAATGGTATGTGATATGTCTTCCGATATTTTCAGCAGAGAAATTAATGTAGCAGATTTTGACTTGATCTWTGCAGGCGCCCAACATGGGACCGGCTGGTTTAACATTGGTAATTGTTAAAAAAGCTTTGCTACAAGCAATTCAAAACCTAATTCCTTCCATGTCAGATTATCGCATATATGATAGTCATAATTCCATGTTTAATACGCCTCCTGTATTTTCTATTTATGTGGCAATGCTGAATTTACGCTGGTTAAAGGAAATGGGAGGTGTTAAACAAGCAGAACAAAAGAATATAGCAAAAGCAAATCTGCTTTATGATGCAATTGACCGTAGCAATTGTTTTTATGGATTGGCAGACAAGGCTGACAGATCAAGAATGAACATAACGTTCAAAATGTACAACAGGGAACGGGAAACTGAATTTTGCTGAAAGCAGGGGAGTAGTTGGAATTGGACGTTTTGGTTCTTTGGGTGGTTTTAGGGCTTCTCTTTACAATGCGATGGATATTTCGGGTGTTGAAGTTTTGGTGCATTGTATGAACGATTTTACAAACAAAGATCTATTTAGAAATTTTAAACTTAAACAAATATAAATGCAGTATGAGAAGATTAAAGATCACTCAATCAATCTTAAACAGGGATTCTAGAGAATTATCATGGTACTTAAATGAGATAAACAAAATCCCCTTATTAACTCCAGATGAAGAGGTAAGTCTTATAAAAAAAGTGAGAGAAAATGTGCCAGGAGCAAGGGATAAGGTGGTCGAGGCCAATCTCCGTTTTGTGGTTTCTATTGCAAAAGCCTTTCAGGGCAAAGGGCTTCCTTTGGTCGATTTGATTAGTGCCGGCAATATTGGACTTATATATGCTACAGAGAAATTTGATGAGACCCGTGGATTTAGGCTCATTTCTTATGCCGTTTGGTGGATTCGTCAGAGTATCTGGACATATTTACAAGAAAGTAATCGTATAGTAAGGTTGCCTGGTAACAAAATTTTAAACTTACTGAAGATTAATAATGCAAATAATTACTTTGAGCAAAAAAATGAAAGGTTGCCTACTTATGAGGAGCTTAGTGAAGAACTTGGTATTTCTGAAGACAAAATAACGGATTGTATATTGGATTCACAAAAGACCCATTCTCTTGATATGGTAATAAATGATGAAACAGGTTATACTTTAATGGATACTATTGCAGATGAGAATTCACCCGCTACAGATGCCTCGCTGATCCACGAATCTTTTCAATATGATATAGAGCGATTACTTAAGATATTACCTTCCAGACAACACATGATACTAAAAATGTTTTTTGGAATAGGCCAAACTGTTCATACTCTTGAAGACATATCAATTTTTTTAAACCGTTGTAAAGAGAGGGTCCGACAGCTAAAAGATGAAGTTTTAATGTTTATACGTATTTATTTAAGAAACAACCCTTCTTATCGCTTTTAAATAAAAAACCGCCTGTTAATAAACAGACGGCTAGACAAAACTATTGAACCTAATTAATTGCCTTATTTTTTATTTTCAGCTGCTTTTGGGGCAACAGCTGTAGAGGTTTTTTTAACAGCGGCTTTTTTATGTGATTTAGTTTTGTGGGCTACAGGTTTTTGAGCAGCAGCAGTTGTTTGAGTAGCTGGTTTTTGAGCAGCAGGAGTTTGTGCAAATGCGCCAAAAGTTGTTGCAACTAATGCTAACGCTAAGATTGTTCTTTTCATATCTAAAATTATTTTGTGTTAATTGTTAGATCAAAGTTGCAAAGCAAACATGAAGATTTAATGAAGATAGATAAAGGCTAAAAATGGAAGATAAGTTCGACCGTAGTGCCTTTATCTTTTTCAGATTTGATATCTATTATAATCTGATGAAATGCCGCTATACTTTTTGCAATAGCCAGACCCAGACCATAGCTGTCCTCCTTTTTTGATTCGAATTTTTCGAAACGAACAAAGGCATCTTTCACTTCATCAAGGTTCATTCCCTGACCAGTGTCGGCAATGTAAAGATGGAAACCATCACTTTCTTTATTGCCATATATGTTTATCACACCCGATGGAACATTGTATTTAATGGCATTGCTAACCAAATTACTTATTAAAGTGTGGAGCAGTGAACGATTTCCGGTAAAAGTATAATCTTCAGGAAGATTGATGTTTAGTGTTAAACTCATCATCAAAAGCCTATGTTCTAATTCCTCATATACTTCGGCTACTGTATCTCTTATAGAAATAAGATCCGGCTTGTTAAACTGATTGTTTTCAACTTTAGAAATTAACAACAAGCTGTTTATAATTGATTTCAGACGACTTAGGGTTTTAAGGCAGGCAAATAATTTGTTTTCACCCTCTGGAGATAGCTTTTCATCGTTCAGTAAATTTTCTAGTCGGGTATTTAAAACTGAAATCGGCGTAAGTAATTCATGAGAAACATTGGCAATAAATTCCTTTTCTGTTAAAAATAAGGTTGCAATTTTATTCATTAATATGCTGATACTATTATCTAGTATTTTGAAATCTTCTGTTGTGGTTTTTATTGGTTCATAATTGAAGTTGATTGGGTCATTTACCCGGTTTAGCTTCTGATCTATAATCCGATAAAAAGGAGCTAGTAAAAATTGGGTGAAAGCCAGGTCAGTTATTAATGTTAAGATAACTGCAGCAAGAAGTATAAAAAATGTAAAAACTGAAATGGTATGTTCTAATTGGTATACCGTTGCCATGGTCTCGCCCAATTCGAGTTCATATCTTGWCCCTTCAAAAACCAGGTCTGTAGTAAGGATCTGATACTCCTCTTCACTATCTTCTATACTGCGTATTTCTTGGCTAAAGTGATTTTTAAGGGGTTTGTTGTCTTGTTTAATTTCTTTTAGAATGATGTATTCTTCCTTAAGTAGGTTGTAATCGGTAAAGGTTTTTTGTTGTGTGAGTAAGTCATTGATCTCTCCAGTTGAGAGGTTTGATACAAATTTAGCTTTCTTCTGAATCAAACGCTGCTGAAGGTGTTTTACCGAGATATGATTAATAGATACCAGTATTAATATCCCCAGAAAGGTAATAATAGCGATCTTGGTTAGCGTGTTATATAAGGCAAGCTTAAATTGTAGTTTCATAATTGGATTAACTATATGAAATTACGCATTAGAAGTTGATTCTGTATCCGATACTTCTAACTGTTTCAAACCAGTTAATGGATGAATGAGCCGATAGTTTTTTACGTAGATTTTTAACATGTACATCAACAAAGTTTGAATCTGAATTAATTTCCAGAATATCACCCCAAACATGTTCTGTAAGATTTACTCTTGAAATTACTCTGTTTTTATTTAACACCAGGTAATTGAAAATTTCAAATTCCTTATTTGTCAAATTAACCTTTTCTCCATTAAAACAAACTTCATGGTTTTTAATGTCCAGGGTAAATTTGTGAACATTTATCTCATTCATTTCGAGTTTGTGCTTACGCCTTATAATGGCATGCATTCTAGCCAATAGTTCTGTTAAAGAGAAAGGTTTTGCCAGATAGTCATCGGCTCCAGCCTCTAAGCCCTTAATCCGATCATCAACATCGCCACGTGCGGTAAGTATAATCACGGCATCATCACGACCACCGATTTGTTTTAACTGATGTAGCAACTCGAAGCCATCGCCACCTGGCAACCCCAGGTCAAGTAAAATGAAGTCGTAAGAATTTACAAAGATCTTTTCTTCAGCTGATGACTTTTTCCAGGCATGTTCAATGGTGTATCCTTCTTTGCCAAGGAATTCGGCCATTTCCAGTGCTAATGTTTTTTCATCTTCAACAATAAGTATTTTCATTTCTAATATGCTAAAAACCTTCATGAGTTTATTATTCTAAAATAATAAACTCATGAAGGTTTCTGTAATATTAATCAATTAGATTTCTATTTCCAACCGCCTCCAAGGGCTCTGTATAAATTAACAATTGATTGAAGTTTCTGAAGACGATCATTTATACCATTCAATTGCGCAGCTAACAAGCTCTGCTCAGAGGTTAAAACGTCTGTGTAGTTGGTTGCCGAGCTATAACGAAGCAACTCTTTTGTGTAATCTACAGCTTTGGTAAGAGATGCAATTTGCTTTGCCCTGGTTGTTTCTTTTTCAGATGCCGTTTGGTAAGCAAATAACGCATTTGAAACCTCCTGTCCGCTAGTTAAAAGCGTTTGTTGAAAGCCATAAAATGCTTGCTGTTGCTGTGCCTGAGCAGTTTTCAATCTTGCTTTATTTTGTCCTTTATTGAAGATAGGTTGTGTAATGCCCCCAATTAGGTTATAAAATATAGACTGGTCAAAGAAATTTTTCAGGTCAAGGCTTGATAATCCACCATTAGCAGTTAATGTTAAAGCAGGGTAGAAGTATGTTTTTGCTGTATTCGTATTTTCAAATGCTGCTCTAAAAGCAAATTCAGCCGCCTGGACATCTGGTCTATTTTGTAATAACTGTGAAGATACACCTGTCTCCAAAGCATTATATGGCTGTTGCTCATCTAAAGTAGTACGGTCAATAGTTCCAGGTCCTTTTCCTAAAAGTATGCTAAGTGCATTTTCTGTCTCTTTGATACTCTTTTTAAGATCTGGAATGGTAACCTGCGCCGCAYATAAATTTGCTTCACTTTGTACAACTGCTGCTCCATTAACTATTGCACCTTCTTTTAAAGATTTCATAGTTTCTACATCAGTTTCTCTAATTTTTACAGTTTGCTCTGTAATAGCTAATTGTTTATCCAGTGCAAGTAAGTTGTAATAAGTGTTTGCAATATTAGCAATTAGCTGTGTTTGCACTGCCCTTTTTGCCGCATCTGTTTGGAGTAAAGAAGCATATGCTGATCTTTTAGCACTACTCAGTTTACCCCAGATATCAGCTTCCCAGCTTGTACTCAATTGTGCTTTATAGGTTTGCGTTTCTGTATTGATATTTATTCCTGGAGGGAAGTTTAATGCCGCTCTGGATTGTTTAGCATCGGTAACAGATAAATCGCCACTTAGACTCGGTAAAAAAGCAGCTTTACTTTGTCTTAATGTAGCTTCAGCAATTTTAATACGTTCAACAGCCTGCTTTAAATCAAGGTTTTCATTTAATCCCTGTTGAATTAAAGTTTGTAAAGTGCCATCAGCGAATAAAGTTTTCCAGGGCAAATTGGCAATGGTCGCAGTATCGGTTCCGGTTTTGTCGCGGTATAGATCATTGCTGTTTACGGCCGGGCGTTCGTATTTTTTAGTTACACAGGCGGTTAAACAGAGTGTGGCAAAACCGATGATTATATAAGATTTATATCTAAAGTTCATGTGATTAAATTTAATGTTCACGGGTATCTACTGCCGGGAATTCAATTTCCGCTTGTTCTTTAACAATACCCTCTTCAAAAGGAGATTTGTTACTTACTTTTTCTTGCAAGGTTTGAAAAATGATAAATAGTGCAGGAATAACAAATATTCCAAATATTGTCCCTATAAGCATTCCTCCAACGGCACCGGTACCAATAGATTTATTACCTGCAGCTCCAACTCCTGTTGAAAGCATTAAAGGTAATAGCCCAAGAATAAAGGCAAATGATGTCATTAAAATAGGACGTAAACGTGCAGTTGCACCATTAATAGCCGAATTTACTATGCTCATGCCTTTTCTTCTTCTGTCTACAGCAAATTCGACAATCAAAATTGCATTTTTAGCCAAGAGGCCCACAAGCATGATCAAGGTGATTTGCGTGTAAATGTTATTATCGATTCCGAAAATCTTATCAAAGATAAATACACCAGCTAAACCTATAGGAAGCGAAATTAGAACAGCAAGAGGTAGGATGTAACTCTCGTATTGCGCACAAAGTAAAAAGTAAACGAACACAACACATAGAAGGAATATAAAAATGGTTTGACTACCACTTGACATCTCTTCACGAGATAATCCTGAAAATTCGTAGCCATAACCCACCGGTAGGTGTATTGCCGCTTCTTCTTGTACGGCTTTTAATGCATCACCAGAACTATATCCATTGTTTGGGTTTCCGGTTACAGCAATAGATGTAAATAAGTTAAAGCGGGAAATTGCCTGAGGACCATAAACCTTAGTTAAGGTTATGAATTCACTAACGGGTGCCATTTTGCCGCTTGCATTTCTTACATATATGTTATTTAAGCTAGCCTGATTTGCCCTGTATTGCGCATCAGCCTGGAACATAACACGGTATTGTTTTCCGTATTTGTTGAAGTTGGATGCATAAACACCACCATAGTATCCCTGTAGAACACTTAAAACATCGGTAACAGTTAGTCCAGCCTGTTTTACCGTGGCTACATTAACATCAATTTGATATTGAGGGAAATTAGGGTTAAAGGAAGTAGATGCATATTGAATTTCAGGTCGTTTGCTAAGGGCAGCAAGGAAATCGTTTCCTATGGTATTGAACTTATTAATATCACCACCAGTTTTATCTTGTAACTGAAACTCAAAACCTCCACTGGTACCAAAACCTTGAATTGTTKGCGGTGCAAAGAAAATGATTTTTGCGCCTTTGATACTTGCTGTTTTAGCAAATAATTCACCAATAATCTGCTTTACGTCACGAGTTCTTTCATTCCAGGGTTTAAGTCTTGAAATTACCATGCCATAAGAACTTCCGGATCCACTAATCATACTTCTACCCACTACTCTAATGGAGTTTTTAACCTCTGGAACTGCGTGAACTATACTGTCAATTTGTGCAATAACCTCGTTTGTGCGTTCCTGTGAAGTAGAAGCTGGTAATGAAATATCAGACATAATGGTACCTAAATCCTCATTCGGAACAAATCCTTTAGGGGTAGTGTTCATTGTCCAAATTAAAACTACTGTGAATATAGCGATGCCTAAACCAGCAATCCATTTCCTTCTGGCAAGAAATTTAACAGATCTTTTGTATCTGTTAGTCATCATGTCGAATGATGTATTAAAACCTACATAGAATTTTTGAAGGAAACTTTTCTTCTTCTCATGATCTTCTTCGTGCGGTTTTAAAAACAGCGCACACAAAGCAGGGCTCAATGTTAATGCATTAATTGCTGATAATATAATTGCAATGGCAAGGGTTAAACCAAATTGTTTGTAGAATACCCCCGAAGACCCCTGGATAAAACTTACCGGAATAAAAACAGCAGCCATAACCAATGTGATGGATATGATTGCTCCCGTGATATCCTCCATGGCATCAATAGTAGCCTTTTTGGCCGATTTATAACCATGATCGAGTTTAGCATGGACCGCTTCAACTACTACAATGGCATCATCCACAACAATACCAATGGCAAGAACCAGAGCAAAGAGTGTTAATAGATTTATTGTAAAGCCAAAAAGATTTAAGAAAAAGAATGTACCRATAATAGCCACCGGAACACTRATTGCSGGAATTAGAGTCGATCGGAAATCCTGAAGAAATATAAATACAACTAAAAACACGAGTATAAATGCTTCAACAAGTTTATGTATTACTTTTTCAATTGATGCATCTAGAAAATCATTAACATTTACAAGTGGTGCATAATGAACGCCTTTTGGAAAGTTAACCGATGCATCKTCCAAAACCTTTATTGCACCTTCAATAACATCTTTTGCATTCGATCCTGCGGTTTGGTTTATAGCAATACCAAGTGCAGGCTTCCCATCAAACCTTACTGAACTGGCATAACTTTGAGCTCCTAATTCAATTCTTGCAATATCCTTAAGACGTAATACTTGTCCATTTGCCGCAGTCCTGATAATGATATTACTAAACTCGCTCTCACTTTTTAAGCGCCCTGAATATTTTAATGTATATTGAAATGCCTGATTGCCTTGTTCTCCAAATTGGCCCGGTGCTGCTTCAACATTTTGTTCAGCAAGCACTACATTAATATCATTCGGCACTAAGCCATAGGTTGCCATAACTTCTGGCTTAAGCCAGATTCGCATGGTATAATCCATTAAACCAAAAGCATTCGCATCACCAACACCATTGATACGCTTAATTTGGGGTATTAAGTTAATGTTGGCGTAGTTTTGAAGAAATGTCTGGTCATAGGATGGATTATCACTATAAATACCGAAAATCAAAACGTTACTTGCTTGTTTTTTTGCAGTTATTACGCCTGAACGTGTAACCTCAGCAGGTAATAAACTGGTAGCTCTTGATACACGGTTCTGAACATTTACAGCTGCCAGATCCGGATTTGTACCCAGTTTAAAGTTTACTGTAATTGTTGCTGTACCATCATTACTGGCTGTTGAGGTCATATAGGTCATATCCTCAACACCGTTAATCTGTTCCTCAAGCGGAACAACAACACTGTTCATCACAACATCAGCATTCGCACCCTGATAGGATGCAGATACCTGAACTGTTGGTGGGGCAATTTCTGGATATTGAGATACAGGTAAAGTAATTAAACCTAATACCCCCAATATTACAATTATAATGGATATAACTGTTGATAAAACAGGTCTCTCTATAAATTTCTTAAACATATATTCTATTTCAACCGGTTATTGCCGGATTGGATAAACTGTTATTTATTTTTTAAGATCAGCGAATACTGAATCTGCACTTTTCTCTTCCGGTTTAATCTCTGCACCGWCCTTTAAAGATTGAAAACCTTCAAGTACAATCTTATCTCCGGCTTTAAGGCCTTTGGTAACTACATAGAAATTGCCTTTTGCATTTTCCATAATTTCGATCTCCGTATTTTTAATGATCCCCTTGTCATCAACAACAAATACAAACTTTTTTCCTTGTAAATCAGTAGTTGATTTTTGAGGAATAAGAATGGCATTTTCCAGATGCTGAGGTATACGTACCGATGCGCTGGCACCGCTTCTTAAGAGTTTAGAAGGGTTTGAGAATGTGGCTCTCAAGCTTGCTGAACCAGTGTTGGTATTTATTAAGCCATTTATAGACTCAATTTTTCCATTCTCAGCATAGGCACTTCCATCAGCTAATATCAACGATACTGCAGGAATGTTTTTCATTTGTGCCTCAAGTGTTGCGCCTTTATAATTCCTCGAAAAGTCAAGAAGTTGTTTCTCATTTAAAGAGAAATAAGCATAAACTTTTGAAATATTTGATACAGTGGTTAGCGGTTCTGCACTGCTGCCACTTACAAGGCTACCGGTTTTAAAAGGTATACTACCAATTACACCGTCAACGGGACTGGTAATTGTAGTGTAACCAAGGTTTACCTTTGCATTTACTAGTTCAGCTCTCGTTTGAGCTAATGCAGCTTTTCTACTTTGAAGTGTAAGTTGAGCAGCATCTAGATCATACTTACTAATAATATCTTTCTCAACTAAGGGCTTTGTTTTGTTTACTTGTAGCTGTGCTGCATTTACATCAGCTTCGGCACTACTGATTGCTGCGGTTGCAGTTCTAACCAGTTGTTCATATTGTGGCGCATTAATGCTAAAAAGTCGCTGACCTTTCTTTACTACAGCACCTTCATCTACGTAAATTTTCTCAATAAAGCCATCGACCTTTGGTCTGATGTCTACATTTTGAATACCTTCAATTGTTGCAGGGTAGTCTGTTTCCAAGGATGTAGATTGAGCGGTTAATGCAACAACAGGGTAGGCCTGTACCTGATTTGCCGCTCCGGCATCCTTTTTCTTATCATTACTTCCACAAGAACTAATGATTAATAAAACTGGTAATAAAAAATAAATAGATTGGAACTTTGTTTTCATTCTTGTAGCAGGTTTTAAAGATATTTACTATCGGGTTGCGAAATTATTCATAGTTTAAAATAGATAAAACATCAAAATGTAATGTTTAAGCTATTTCAACTTTTGTAACTAAAGCTTTGCAGAAAACTAATGAAATGATAATTGGGTTGGTGACCCGAAAATCAGACGGGTAAATGCTGATGAACCTGCTCTAGGGCAAAATCGAGCTGTTCTTCTTGTGTTAATTCTGTATTGTCGAGAATTATAGCATCCTCGGCCCGGGTTAGCGGGCTTTCTGCACGTGTAGTATCTGCGTAATCTCTATGAGCCAGATTTTCAAAAACGTCTTCCAGAGAAGTAATTGTATCGCCCTTACTTTGTAATTCTTTAAAGCGACGTTCGGCCCTGATTTTGGGGTCCGCAGTCATAAAAAACTTTACCTGAGCATCGGCAAATACTGTTGTGCCTATATCGCGGCCATCCATTACAATATTTTTTGACTTACCCATGCGTTGTTGCTGTTTTACCATTTCTTTACGCACAATTTTGTTCGCAGAGACTTCGCTAACGTTTTCAGAAACTGGCATTTGTCTGATCTCTTCAGAAACTTCCTCACCGTTCAGCGTAATGTGAGATTCGTAATCCCTTGAGTGGAAGTTTAATTCGATATGCTGAAGTGCATCTTTTACTGCCTCAGGATCGCTAATGTCGACTTTATTGCGAATAAAGAATAGGGTAACAGCACGGTACATGGACCCACTGTCTATATAAATGAAACCTAGTTTTTTGGCTAAAGCCTTTGCAAGAGTACTTTTTCCGCAAGAAGAATAGCCGTCAATAGCTATAACCAGGTTTTTTCTCATATAAGGCAAAGTTAATAATTTGAGGAATGATTTTCAATCAAAATTTCTAATAAAGTAAATTGATGGCAATGGAAATAATTACTTTTGCGGCATGATACCCACTAAGGAAGATATTGTTAAAGTTGTGCTATTTAAAACTTCACGTAGCGGAGGTAAGGGCGGACAAAATGTAAATAAGGTTTCAAGTAAGGTTGAACTAATTTTAAATATACACTCAGCACCCTTTTTAAATGAGGATGAAAAGGAACTTTTAAATGAAAGGTTAGCGCATAGGCTAGATCAGGAAGGAAACCTGCATATTGTTTCACAAGAAGACCGCAGTCAACTGATGAACAAAGAAAGAACCATTATTAAATTAATTGCATTGCTGAAATCTGCGCTTCACATTCAAAAAAATAGGAAGCCAACAAAAATCCCTAAATCAGTTATCAGAAAAAGATTGGCAGATAAGCAAATAACAGCAGCTAAAAAAGAAAACAGAAGGCGCCCGCAGTTCGACTAATTAATTAAATCTGTAAAACATACTAATTGATCCATACTGGTGTGCTTTAGCTGTGCTTTTTATCTCTTTTGTTTTAAATAGCATTCCGAAATCAAATGTGAAGCGTTGTGAGCTGTAATTAAATCCAATCTGCTGAGCAAAAACAATAGGTTTTATACCAAATGTAACCGGACTATTGTYGTTGAACATGCTTCCTTGTACTGTTGCGTCATAAGCAACAAAATTCAATTGTGGCTTGGCGTAAAAGAAAATCTCTCTTTTTACCAATGCTTTTGTTTTTGCATTATTTCCAATTACTGCATTTGTATAAGCGGAATTGAACAGTTGATTAATGCCGCCTGCTCTAAATAAAATACCTGCCCCCGCCCCACTAAATGTGGTACCCACATTTGCATAACCATCAAATGAAAAATCAATAGCATTGTTGGATGCACGGTGTAATAGCTTTGTGTATTGGGCTGAAAGATTTACCGCCATCTCATTTCTGATCTGATATTGCCAGCCATCAAGCTCATAAAAGCCCACAGTATTATGTAATAGCTCTTGTCCGTCTTCAGCTAATGAATTTGGCCCGGTTGTTCCTATTTCTATACTGGTTTTTAGTACACTTTCATTACTATGGAACCAGCTTAAAGCACCTCCAACATATAAATACCCTGCAAATGGCCTGTCTTGTTTTTCAGGATCTGGTGCATAGCCCGAAATAGGGTTATACATTTTTTGCCCGGCAGATATTTCATAGGTTTTTTTTTCTAGTCCATTCTTTAGCTTGCTCTGATCCATCGCTCTGCGATAATTAATAAATAAACCATTGGTGTAGTAACGGTCAGAACCTTGTGCAAGATAAGAGTCATTGTCGCTTTTAAAACCGAACTCATTCTTGAAAGTTTGAGCGGAAGCACTAAATGTTAATATAGATAGAATCGAAAATAAGAGAATGGATTTGCTGTTCATTTGTTGGTTGTAAAAAAAAACTCCGGTATAAATTACCGGAGTCTAATATAGTACTTAATGACTAAATATAAGCCAATAGCCATTATTCGAAATAAATATTATGCCTTAGTTAGCAATTGGATTTGGTTTAACATTAAGATTCTGAGGATTTTTGACTTTTTCCTTAGTTAACGCAATCTCAATTACCTCTTTCATTTCGGTTACATAATGGAAGTTAAGATCCTTAATGTAACTTTCTTTGATTTCTAAAATATCTTTTTTGTTTGATTTACAAAGAATTACATCTTTAATGT
Organism: Pedobacter sp. 05L430; assembly: GCF_056397585.1. Taxonomy (NCBI): domain Bacteria; kingdom Pseudomonadati; phylum Bacteroidota; class Sphingobacteriia; order Sphingobacteriales; family Sphingobacteriaceae; genus Pedobacter; species Pedobacter sp. 05L430. The sequence continues at coordinate 23,975 of NZ_JBFTNT010000026.1, forward strand.
TTGCTCTTTTTGCCGCGAGTATTTTTTCTTTTATACCTCCAACCGGCAAAACTTTACCACGTAATGTAATCTCTCCGGTCATAGCCAGATTAGGTTTTACCTTACGTTGAGTAAATGCAGAAGTTAGGGCAGTTAGCATAGTTATGCCTGCTGATGGGCCATCTTTAGGAGTAGCTCCTGCCGGAACGTGAACATGAATATCCCATTGATCAAACAGTAAATGATCAATATCAAACAAATCAGCATGAGCCCTTAAATAAGCCAATGCTATAATGGCAGATTCTTTCATTACTTCACCCAGATTACCCGTTAAGGTTAACTTTCCTTTTCCCGGGCTTAAGCTTGCTTCAATAAATAAGATATCGCCACCCACCTGGGTCCATGCTAATCCGGTTACAACACCGGCAACTTCGTTACCTTCGTAAAGGTCTTTATCGTAAATTGGAGCTCCAAGTATGCGTTCAACATCTTCAGAAGTTAAATTAGGCTCATAAGTTTCATCCATGGCAATTTTTGTAGCCACGCCTCGTACAAGTGAACCAATTTTTTTCTCAAGGCCACGAACTCCTGATTCACGGGTATAATCTTCAATCACTTTTTCAATTAAAGCTCCTTTTAAGGTAATATCTTTAGATTTTATGCCGTGTTGTTCCTTTTGTTTAGGAAGTAAATACTTTTTAGCAATTTCTATCTTTTCTTCAATGGTATAGCCATTTACCTCAATTATTTCCATACGATCCAGCAAAGCCGGCTGAATAGAGCTTAAAGAGTTAGCCGTTGCAATGAAAAGGACATTGGATAGATCGTAATCCGCCTCAACATAATGATCGTTAAAAGCATTGTTTTGTTCTGGGTCTAATACTTCTAAAAGGGCAGATGAAGGGTCCCCTCTAAAATCAGAGCCTACTTTATCAATCTCATCTAAAACAAATACTGGATTAGCAGCACCCGCTTTTTTGATAGACTGTATGATCCGGCCTGGCATTGCACCAATATAGGTTTTTCTGTGACCGCGAATTTCTGCCTCGTCTCGTATTCCTCCAAGAGCCATACGGACATATTTCCTGTTTAAAGCTTTAGCAATTGACTTTCCTAATGATGTTTTACCAACTCCCGGAGGGCCAACCAAGCAAATGATAGGAGCTTTCATATCACGTTTAAGCTTAAGTACAGCCAAATACTCTATAATCCTTTGTTTTACCTTTTCAAGGCCAAAATGATCTTTGTCTAAAATACGCTGTGCACGTTTTAGGTCAAAATTATCCTTAGTGAAATCATTCCAAGGTAGGTCTAGCAACAATTCCAGATAGTTTATCTGAACAGAATAATCTGGAGCGGCAGGATTCATTCTGCCTAATTTTTCCAGTTCTTTATTGAAATGACTTTCTATATGTAATGCCCATTTTTTCTTCTTTGCACGGGCTTGTAAAGCCTCGTACTCCAAATCAGATGAATTACCTCCCAGTTCTTCCTGTATTGTTTTTAATTGTTGGTTCAGAAAGTAATCTCTTTGTTGCTTATCRAGGTCAGTTCGTACTTTAGACTGTATCTGGTTTTTAAGTTCAAGCATTTGAAGCTCCAGTGTTAACAGTTCCATTACCATCATGGCACGTTCACGCAGGTTAGTCATTTCAAGCATTTTTTGCTTGTCAGACACATCGGCATTCATATTCGATGATATGAAGTTAATCAGGAAGGAAGTGCTTTCAATATTTTTTAATGCAATTCCAGCCTCGCTAGGGATGTTTGGAGACAGTTGAATAATCTGGCTCGACATTTCTTTGATAGAAGCCACCAAAGCTTTAAACTCTTTGTCGCTTTTATGTTTAGCTTCAGTAAACTTACTAATCGTTACTTTAATATAAGGCTCTGACTGAACTTCTTCGATTAATCTGAAGCGCTGCTTTCCCTGAATAATTACCGTAGTATTTCCATCAGGCATTTGAAGCATTTTGATAATGTGGGCAACTGTACCTACACTGTTTAATTGCTCAAAGGTGGGATCCTCTATAGAAACATCACGTTGTGAAACAACTCCAATAATCCGATTTCCTTTATAAGCTTCTTTTATAAGTTTTATTGATTTATCTCTTCCTACAGTAATAGGAATAACCACACCTGGAAATAAGACTGTATTTCTAAGTGGGAGTATGGGCAGGACCTCTGGTGTTTCTTCATTGTTCATTTCATCTTCGTCTTGTTGAGACATCAACGGAAAAAACTCAGTATCTTCATTTATGATAGGTAGTGCATTGCTAAAATCAAATTGATCTTGTTTACTCATTAATATAGTCCTTCTTAAAATTAAAAAACGACAATCTGACAGCATGTCGCTTGCGAAATTATTAATTATATTGAATACCTATAATTTCAACTCCTGTGCCAAAAGCACTATAAGTTGTTTTCTATGTTAAAAAGTCAGGTAAAAAATAATAATCCTTATACCCATCATATTTTTAATTATTTAACGTTTAGTATATCATATTTGTAAATGGTATGATAGTTGCCTAATGTAAACTCCGAGATACCTGGGAAAAAAAAGTTTAAAATTTGTTAGGGTATTGAATAAAACTAAATATATTTATTTTTTAATAAAAATTAATGAACTATTTCAAGCAAACAATTCTGGTATTACTTGTGATTTCGGCCAACAGTAGTATTGCTCAAAACAATAACTACGATAAGTTGGGAATGCAGGCCTGGTTAAAGGGTGATTATAAAGGTGCAGTGGCTCAATTAGAAAAAGCGGATACCAAAGACCCTAATAATTCTAACGTTTTAAAAATGTTAGGTTATTCTTATTACCAGTGTGGCGATTATGAAAATGCGATAAATACATATAGCCGTTTCCTGACTTTAAAACCATCAGATTACTCCGCATATTATTATAGGGGAAAAGCCAGATTAAATGTGGCAAATGATCCAAAAGAATCACTAAATCAGATGAGAGAAAGCTTTTATCTAGCTGCTATTAAAGATTTTTCGAAAGCAATAGAGATAAACGGGGAAGAAGATCCTCAGTTGTTACAAAACAGAGGATTGGCCTATAAGGACTATGGAATTTATAAATCCTATAAGATAAAAAAGGCAGTAGAGAAAAAAGCCTGCATTACCTTATTCAACAATTCGGTTTCGGATTTTCAAAAGATACTACTTGTTCAGCCACAACGTAAAGACATCATATCTTTAATTGATTACGTAAAAGCCCAGGTAACCAGTTTAAAATAATAAGAAGCTTAGCTTAATAAAAAAAGACCAATGCATAATTTGCATTGGTCTTTTTTTATTGGAAAGATCCAGTAATTGTATATGATTTTTTGGATAGTAATTTAATGTTTTGCGTTTTCTTAACCTGGTATAGACTGTCTGCATAGTAGGTCAAGGTATCAATAGACGTGTACAGAGAATTTGTATTTTTTATTAGTACTTTAAGACCAAACACCTCATCGTTTTTATAAACTACTGAGATCTCCTTAACCGGAACTTTCTCATTATCGGAAGAATAAAGCTCCTGATCCTTTGATTTTTTAAGTTCAAACAAACCTTTCCATGAAGCCCTATTCATGTCAGCGTCCGAAAAAAGAGCTAATTCCTTTTTCCAATCAGGGATTTTAATGCGCTTACTTTCTGTAGCACCATTCACACTTACTGTTTTGTTTATTAAGGGATTCTCTTTGTTTAGCCTTGTAGCTTCTTTTTCAAAATACCCTTTTACATCAAAATAGGTTAAGTCAGTTTTCTGTTTTTTATCAGTTGAATTGCTACAACTGATAAAAAACAAAGGAATGAAAAATGATAAAATTGTGTTTTTCATTTATACTAAACTGTTACCAGTCATAATTTCCGGCTTTTGAATACCCATTATTTGTAAAATAGTAGGGGCAATATCTCCTAGTTTGCCGTCAGCAACAGATTTGAAATCTTTATCAATTAAAATACAGGGAACAAGATTAGTTGTATGGGCAGTGTTAACAGAGCCGTCGCCATTTATCATATATTCTGAATTGCCGTGATCTGCAAGTATAATAAACGAATATCCATTTTCAATTCCTTTATTTACTACAATCTCAGCACAGCTGTCAGCTGTTTCAACAGCTTTAACAACAGCATCAAATACTCCAGTATGGCCCACCATGTCAGGGTTTGCAAAATTTAGACAAACAAAATCCGGCCAGCCTGTCTCCAGTTCTTTGCAAATAGCTTCGGTAATTCCTGCAGCACTCATTTCTGGCTGCAAATCATAGGTTGCTACTTTTGGAGAAGGGATAAGGATCCTTTTTTCATTTTCGAACTCTTGTTCTCTACCACCCGAGAAGAAGAAAGTTACGTGAGGATATTTTTCTGTTTCTGCAATTCGGATCTGGTTCTTATGATTTTTTTCAAGTACCTCTCCAAGAGTCTGAGAAAGATCGTCCTTGGTAAATATAACTTTTACGTTATTAAAACTTTCATCATAAGTTGTCATAGTAACATAATACAGTGGCAATTTATGCATTCCAAAATCAGGATAATCAGCCTGACTTAATACAGAAGTTATCTCTCTTCCTCTATCTGTTCTGTAATTGAAACAGATAACCACATCATCAGGTTGTATAGTTGCGACAGGTGAACCATCTGATTTTGTAATTACAACAGGTTTAATAAACTCATCAGTGATGCCATCCTTATAGGATTGCTCTATCGCAGAAATAGGATTACTGGTAGCCTCGCCAACACCTTTTGTAAGGAGGTCATAAGCTAACTTAACTCTTTCCCATCTGGAATCTCTATCCATAGCATAATAGCGGCCAATTAAGCTGGCTATTTGAGCATTAGAAGTTTCTAAGTGGCGATTAAGGTCTTCAATAAACTTAAGGCCTGAGTTTGGGTCGGTATCTCTTCCATCTAAAAAAGCATGTACAAATACATCTTTAAGTCCTTGTTCATCAGCTGCATCACATAATGCCTTTAGATGGTTGATATGAGCATGAACGCCCCCATCTGAAACAAGGCCTATAAAGTGAACTTGTTTATTATTATTTTTAGCATAATTAAAAGCATCTAGTAAAACCTCATTCTGATGCAAAGTTCTATCGCTTATTGCTTTATTGATTCGTCCGAGTTCCTGATATACTACTCGTCCGGCACCTAAGTTCATATGGCCAACTTCCGAGTTTCCCATTTGTCCTGCTGGTAAACCAACAGCTTCTCCGGAAGCCTCAAGCTTTGAGTTAGGGTATTTTTTTAATAAGGAATCAAAGAATGGAGTGTTGGCAGCATAAGCGGCATCAGATTTGTCTTTTTTTCCATAACCCCAACCATCAAGGATAAGTAATACTAGTTTTTTATTATTCATTATTGTCTACTTTTCGTTTATTAACAAAGATAAGTCTATTGTGCCTTTTTTTTGAACCTAATTAAAATTCATATCAATATTTGTATGTTTTTACAAGAACATGTCAATATATTTTATAGTACCACATACTGAGTGGTTTGTGTTATAAGTGGTTTTTATGCCATTAATGGCATAGTTTATGTGCAAGAATGATCATTAGCTATTTAGAGATTATGAAGCCCTTACTTTCATTATTTGTTTTTTTTATTCACTTTTCCTCTTTTGCTGCTATTCAGGGCGATATTATTGATGGCTTATCAACAAATTTTAAAGCTGGAAATTCAAAAGAAATAGCCGCTCATTTTTCTCCTTCTGTTGACTTAATTATAATAGATGAGGAAGATGTATATTCAAAAGCACAAGCTGAACAAATATTAAGAAGTTTTTTTACTAAATATATTCCTGTAAAATCATCCGTAATTCATAGGTTAAATACCAATCCCAATTACAGATACGGGGCCCTTTCTCTTGTTACAAAGAATGGAACTTTTAGGGTTTCCATTACAATGAAAAAGGCCGGCAATGCTTTTTTTATTACTGAATTAAGAATTGAGACTGAGAAATAGTTGTAAAATGCTATTTTTGGGTTTAAATTTAAGTTTTGGATAAGCTAACTATAGATCAATTTATAAAAAATGCTGTTGCGGAAGATTTGGGCGATGGAGATCATACCTCCTTATCAACCATTCCGGCAAATGCTCAGGGGAAAGCGAAGTTGCTAATTAAAGAAGACGGTATTGTTGCCGGAGTAGAATTGGCATTGCAGATCTTCAATCATATTGACCCTAGATTAATCGTAGAAGTATTTATTAAAGATGGGGCTCCCGTAAAATATGGAGATATTGTTCTAACAGTATCGGGTAGTACGCATTCAATTTTGTTGGCCGAGCGCCTGGTTTTGAATTGCATGCAGCGTATGAGTGGCATTGCAACAAAAACCAATCATGTGGTTGCGCTTTTAGGTAACTATAAAACTAAACTTTTAGATACAAGGAAAACCACTCCCGGATTAAGGTATCTCGAGAAATGGGCTGTGAGGATTGGTGGAGGTGTAAATCATCGCATAGGGCTATATGATATGATTTTAATTAAAGACAATCATGTTGATTATGCCGGGGGTATTGCAAATGCTATTAATTCTGCAAATCAATATTTAAAAGATAAAAAAAAGACACTCGATATTGAGATCGAGGTTAGAAATTTATCCGAATTACAAGAGGTTTTAAAGAATGGCAATGTAAACAGGATCATGTTAGATAATTTTACATTTGCCGATCTCAAAGAGGCTGTTAAAACAATTAATGGTAAATATATTACAGAAGCCTCGGGAGGTATTACTGAAGAAAATGTTGCAGAATATGCTGCTTGTGGAGTAGATTTTATATCCATGGGGGCATTAACACATTCTGTTAAGAGTTTAGACATGAGTTTAAAAGCCTTTTAGGTTATGATTTCCATCTATTCTATTTCAGCAGTTATTTTAGCATATCTGTTTGGTTCTATACCAACAGCGGTGTGGCTTGGCCAGGCGTTTTATGGTGTAGACGTTCGGGAATATGGAAGCGGCAATGCAGGTGCAACCAATACATTTAGGGTACTTGGCAAAAAGGCCGGTATTGCTGTAATGACAATAGATATTGCAAAAGGTTACACAGCAACAAAGCTTGCATACTTTATAGGTCTCTCTGTTACGGGTCCTMAAAATTCTTCGCAATTTATTAATTATGAGCTAGCCCTTGGTGTTACAGCTGTTATGGGCCATTTGTTCCCTATCTTTGCCGGATTTAGAGGCGGAAAGGGAGTAGCAACTCTTTTTGGAATGATTTTGGCAGTTAACTTCACAGCAGCGATGTTTTGTGTTCTGGTATTTGTAGTAGTATTATTGGCAACTAAATATGTTTCACTAAGTTCTATTTGTGCAGGGTTCACCTTCCCATTAAGCATAGTGTTCATAATTCATTCTTCAGTAAAGTCAGAGGTTTTATATGGTATGTGTGTTTGCATACTTATTTTGGTAACACATCAAAAGAACTTGGAGCGACTACTCAAAGGCAAAGAATCTAAAGTATATCTGTTTAAAAAAAGACAAATTAACTAACCTTAATCTAATGAAAAAGATATTAATAATCGGGGTAACAGCAATTGGCCTGGCGTTTTCCTCGTGCTCTACAGTTCCCTTAACAGGCAGAAGCAGGCTAAATCTGGTAAGTGATGATCAGGTGTTGCCAATGGCCTTTCAGGCGTATTCACAGTTTCTTACTGAGAATAAAACAGCAGTATTATCTTCAACAAATGCCCAGGCCCAACGCGTTAAACGGGTAGGAAACAGTCTTATATTATCTGTAAAAAGTTATATGAATAATAATGGCTATGCGGATTTAATTAAGGATTATAAATGGGAAGTAAATGTTGTAGAAAATAAGGAGATGAACGCCTGGTGTATGCCTGGTGGTAAAATTGTAGTCTATACAGGATTATTACCCGTAACTCAGGATGATGCTGGTTTAGCTACTGTTATGGGACACGAGATTGCTCATGCTATTGCAGGACACTCAGCTGAGCGTATGTCGCAACAAATGGTTTCACAAGGTTTAGGTGTTGCGGGCAATGTAGCGTTATCAAAAAATGCAAAATCTCAATCTGTATTTAATACGCTATATGGAGTAGGGACGCCTTTAGTGATGCTTAATTATTCGCGTAATCAGGAGCTGGAAGCGGATAGATTAGGGCTTATTTTTATGGCAATGGCAGGATATAATCCTCAAAGCGCAACTTCGTTCTGGCAAAGGATGGCTGCCGCCTCTCAGGGCAGTCAGAAACCACCTGAATTTTTAAGTACTCACCCTAGTGACGCTACAAGGATTGCACAAATCCAAAGAAGTATACCCGAAGCACAGAAATACTATAAATCTACAACCGGGAAACCAATAAAATAAGGAGGCATAAAGCGGTCGTCTTAAAACGGTCGTCATCTCGAAAGAAGAGAGATATCTCTTGGATAACACAGGCAAGAGATCTCCCTCTTCTTTCGAGATGACGAAATGGAGATAGCATGATTTCATTGATTATGATACATGCTCTTCAAGAGTTTGCATAATCGCTGATGCTTTAAGCATACACTCTTCATATTCAGCGGTAGCATTAGATGCGTATGTAATTGCCCCTCCGACCTGAAAGGACAGATATTTTGATGAAGATTGGTACAAGATGCTTCTGATGATCACATTAAAATCAAAGTTCCCCTCAGGCGTTATATATCCAAATGTACCAGAGTAAGCGCCACGGCGGCTAAATTCATACGCTTCTATCAGTTCCATGGCTTTTATTTTCGGCGCGCCCGTCATCGAGCCCATAGGGAAAGCATTTTTTATGGCGTCAATAAAATGTATCCTGGGATCTAACTGACAGGTAACTGTTGATATCATTTGATAAACCTGGGCGAAGCCATAAATTCCAAAAAGCTCTTCAACCACTACGGTTCCCTTCACCGCACTTTTGGTCAGATCATTTCTAACCAGATCCACAATCATTACATTTTCCGCCTGTTCTTTAGCATCATTTTGCAGGTTGAGCTTTATAAGTTCATCTTCCTTTATGTTGCTGCTTCGTCTGGCAGTTCCTTTAATCGGCTGTGAGATCAGTTTATTTCCTCTTTTACAGAGAAATCTTTCCGGACTGGCCGATAATATGTACTGATCTTTTATTTTAAAGAAACCTGAAAATGGAGTAGGGGATACCTTTTTTAATTTTGTGTAGATATTTAAAGGGTCTATATGGGCGTGTTCAGCAAAAAATTCCTGACAAAAATTAACCTCATATATGTCACCTCTTATAATATGTTCTTGTAGCTCTTCAACTGTTTTGATATAGAGCTCTTTTGATAGCCTACTTTGAATTTCAATTCCAGAGTGGGTTTCCTGGTCATCACTGGTATATTCCTCAATTTGATTTAACAGGGTTTGGTCTCCAAGGATAACCTTTATTTCTCCTTTAACCACTGCAATAAGGTATTTGGGGACAAAGAAAAACAAATCGGGAAAATTAAGACTGTCAGAATTCCCTGAGTCTAATTGTTCAACCTCGTTTTTGAGGTCGTAACTAAGTAGTCCGAACATCCAGTTTTTCTGGACTCCATAAAATTCTTTCAAGGAATCAAAAGCCGCGCCGTATTTAAGATTAATCGATTCTTTAATGCCAACGGCTAATAGGAAATCAAATTCTCCATAGGAATCAGGATAGCTGTTCGAATCATAGCAACAACAAACATCAAATGCGTTGGCCCATTGCAATGCTTTTTCTTTAAACGAATCTAAATCCTGTACTTTCATTTTGTTTGCGCAAATGTATAGAATATCGGAATAGCATAAACGAAAAAAGGCGACAAATAGCCACGAATGGTCGGAAGATTAACTCTTCCGACTTTTTTTTATTTTTAGGCAAGCTTAATTTTGTTTCAACTATCTGATTATCAATTATTTATTTGCAATTCTCATTGGTTTTAAGTATATTAAATGCTGTAAATCAATAAGATATGGCTATTTTTAAAGATCATAATATCACTGTAAAACAACTCTTGGGCTTCATTCCCGAGGCGCTGATCGCAAATTTGTCGCTTACTACCAAGAT
>NZ_JBFTNT010000027.1:0-32743 GCF_056397585.1 Pedobacter sp. 05L430
GGAAAATAGGTATTGCTTTAATTACCTCTTTTGCTGCCAGAGAAGCTTTTGTAGGTACAATGGCTACTATTTATAGTGTGGATAATGATGGGGAGGTTGCTACCATCCGCAATAAAATGCGCGGGGCGCGGGATCCGGATACCGGCCTGCCTGTATTCACATTTGCCACGGCATTTTCCCTGATGTTATTTTATGCTTTTGCAATGCAGTGTATGAGTACTGTGGCAGTGGTATTCAGAGAAACCAAATCCTGGAAATGGCCTATTATTCAAATTGTGTATATGACCGGAATGGCATATGTAGCGAGTCTGATCGCCTATCAACTTTTAAAGTAATTTAATTATCTTGGCCTTTGTGAAAAAGGAGAATATCTTAGCACAATACATGCCTGTTGCCGCGGCTCCAATTATAGCCCGGTGGATAGATTATTTTCAATGTGAATTTAAGATTTCTAAGAACAGAGCAACAAAGCTTGGTGATTACAGACATCCATTTAAGGGTGCCGGGCATAAGATTTCGGTCAATAATGACCTTAATGCTTACGCTTTTCTTGTAACCACTGTTCATGAATTTGCTCATCTGCTAACCTGGAACGACCACAAAAATAAAGTAAAACCTCATGGTGATGAATGGAAACGGAATTTTAAGCGCATGATGGTACCTTTTATTGAACAGAATATTTTTCCTGAGGACGTACAATCTGCAATTGTAAGCTATTTAAATAACCCATCTGCCGCCAGCTGTACTGATTTGAAGTTGTCAAGAGCTTTGAAAAAATATGATCTGCTGTTAAATGTTTCCCGCCTGGAAGAGCTTCCTATAAACACCGTATTTAGCATAAAAGACGGAAGACAATTTAAAAAAGGAGAGCGACTGAGAAAAAGATATCGTTGTGTTTGTCTTGATAACGGGAATACTTATCTTTTTAATCCGTTAGCGGAGGTAACACTGCCCGCTACGGGTACATAAACGGCTTCTTTGTCTCTTACTTCCCATTTTATATTCAATTTTTTGTCCTTATAAATTGAAGGGTCTTTTAACAGACTATCCACATAGCTGTCCGTATCCTTTATTAAAATGCTTGCGGTATAGCCGCCGGCGATTTTACTTTTTAAGAGAATATACCTTTCATCCGGAGCAGATATAACATTATCGAAAACCAAATCAAATTTATCAGCGCCGTTAACTGCGTCGTTTAATAACTTTATGTCTTCATTGTATTCTTTTGTCTGATCGGAAGCTGTTTTCTTTCTGATCTGGAAAGGCTCGGCTTTAAGCGATGTGAGGGTGGCTGAACTGCGGAATTCTTCTTTAAAGGGGATATTATTTCTAAGATAGGTGCGATGATCCTCAAAAACATCTGTTCCCTGTTTGGTTATTTTGGCTCCCTCCCTCAACAAAATCAGGCTATCATTTTTAAAATAGTATTTTTTTATCTCATTGCTTATTCCTTCATCATTTTCGTACTGAGAAAACAATACCGGTTTGCCATTCCAACTGTATTTTTCTACACGCATCGTTGCCTGCCCCAGTTGATAAACCAGACTGATATTCTTTTCATAAGTATTGAGGGTTGCATCAATGGAATCTGCATAAAGCAATATCGAAGCCTCTGTCATTGGAGTGCCAATACGCGCATTAACAAGATCGGCTTGAGGATGCTTAGGACCCTGATTACAACTCACAACAGTTATAGCGAGCAAGGAAAATAGAGATAATGATTTCATACGATGAACTTAGCTTGTGTTTAACTAACAGGCTATTATCATGCCAAGTTAAACTAGTAAGCCAACAGGCGTTTCACGGTATCCGGGAGGCTGCTTTTTGCCAGGAAACTATCTTCAAGCGTTTTGCTCATTGGTATGGCCGTGTCGGCACTTGCGCAACGCATAACCGGAGCATCGAGGTATTTAAAGCAATGTTCAGAGATCCATGCAGCCAACTCGGCGCCAAAGCCACAGGTTAACGTATCTTCATGTAAGATCAGGGCTCTGCCTGTTGTTTTAACTGCTGTGGCAACAGTTTCTTTATCCCATGGCTGCAAACTTCGTAAGTCGACTAGAGTGGCTGAAATCTCAGGATTTTCATCCAGATAAGAGAGTGCCCAGTGAACCCCTAATCCATAAGTTATGATAGTTAGTTGTGTTCCATGTTTTAAAATACTGGCCTTTCCAATCTCTATGTTATAATATCCGGATGGTACATTGCCACTCAAACTACGATAAAGATATTTATGCTCGAAATACATTACAGGATTCGGATCGTCTATAGCGGAAAGTAGCAATCCTTTGGCATCATAAGGGAAAGCCGGATAAACAACTTTTAGTCCGGGGGTTTTGGTAAACCATGCTTCATTGCTTTGAGAGTGAAAAGGGCCGGCTCCAGTTCCTGCTCCTGTAGGCATGCGCACCACAACATCAGCTTTTTCTCCCCATCGGTAATGGGTTTTTGCAAGGTTATTGACAATTTGATTGAAACCGCAGGTAACAAAATCTGCAAATTGCATTTCTACTACAGCTTTATATCCATTTATTGAAAGCCCTAAACCAGCGCCAACAATAGCAGACTCGCAGATGGGCGTATTTCTAACCCTTGCTTTTCCAAATTCCTTTACAAAACCATCAGTAATCTTAAAAGCCCCACCATATTCAGCAATATCCTGCCCCATCAAAACAAGGTTCTCATGTTTTGTCATGCCTGTTCTCAGTCCATCTGTGATGGCATCTAAATAGCGTATCTCTCTTGGTGATCCGGTTGGTTCAGTAGCTTCAAACAAATACGGCGAAAACATGTCGTCAAGTTCTGTTTGTATGTCGACAGTGGGCTCCTGGTCGCGAAAAGCAATTTCTATCTCCTGGTCAATATCTGTTTTGAATGAGGCGCTTATTTCCTGAACTAAGCGCTCTGTAAGAATATTTTGTTCAAGTAAGTACTGTTCAAAGTTTTTGAGGGGATCTTTTGCAGCCCATTTATCGAATAGCTCCTGCGGAATATACTTAGTTCCCGAAGCTTCTTCATGTCCTCTCATTCTGAATGTAAGGCATTCAATTAGGACTGGTCTTGGGTATTTCCGGATAGAAGTAGCTATCGAGTTCAGCGTATCATATACCTCCAGGATATTGTTGCCATCTACCTGAATTCCCTCAATTCCATATCCAATAGCTTTATCTGCAAGGTTTTTGCATTTGAATTGCTCATTTATAGGCGTGGAGAGCCCATAGCCATTGTTTTCTATAAGAAAGATCACAGGTAAGTTCCACACCGCTGCAACGTTTAGTGCTTCATGAAAATCACCTTCGCTTGTTGCCCCTTCGCCGGTAAACACTAAAGTCGCCTTCTCTTTATGTTCAATTAAATCCGCAAGTGCAATCCCATCAGCCAGTGCCATTTGAGGGCCAAGGTGGGATATCATCCCAATAATTTTATAATCCTGAGTCCCAAAATGAAAGGAACGATCTCTCCCTTTAGTAAAGCCTGTAATTTTGCCTTGCCATTGGGCCATTAGCTTTCTTAAAGGAATATCACGGGTTGTAAATACACCAAGGTTGCGGTGCATCGGCAGGATATATTCCTGAGCTTCCATTGCCATAGTACTGCCTACGGCAATAGCTTCCTGACCAATTCCTGAAAACCATTTGCCTATGCGACCCTGGCGCAGTAGGATTAGCATTTTCTCTTCGACCATTCTTGGATAAAGTAGGCGCTTATAGAAATTCAATAATGCGCTGTCACTTTTGTCTTTTCGGTCGAAGGTCATGCTTATAGGTTTTTAGATTCCTTATTTTTTTCTTCCCATTGCTTGGCAAAAGACTTTGGTGATATTACCGGCATGGAACGGTATTTACCCCATATTTTTCTAAATAGATTTTTAAGGAAGAAGTTCTTGATTTTTCCACTCAGGAAATCCATTCTTGATCTTTTTAACATGCCTACGTTCCAGATTTTCCAGCCTACTTCCTCGGCCTTACTATTGTCGTGGTTAGCAGCAGCGTCTCGTCTGTTCAGCAACAACATTTTATGAATGTCTATTTTAACCGGACAAACTTCTGAGCATTTTCCGCACAGGCTTGATGCGTAGCTTAAATGCTTGAAATCTTTCATGCCTTTAAGATGCGGGGTAATAATAGAGCCAATAGGGCCACTGTAAGTAGTATTATAAGTATGTCCGCCAATATTTTTATAAACAGGGCAAGCGTTGAGACAAGCACCGCAACGAATGCAGTATAAGCCCTGACGCTGTTCTTTTTGAGCAAGTAAATTGGTCCGTCCGTTATCAAGTAAGATTACGTACATTTCTTCCGGACCATCAGTTTCTTCACCTCTTCTGGGACCGCTTAGAATCGTATTGTAAACGGTTAGGTTTTGTCCCGTACCATGACTAGCCAAAAGCGGCCAGAAAAGATCAAGATCTGCCATAGAAGGAATGATCTTCTCGATACCCACAATAGCAATGTGTATTTTAGGGAAAGTTGTACATAGCCTTGCATTACCCTCATTTTCAGTTAAAGCAATGCTTCCTGTGTCGGCTATTAGAAAATTTCCCCCGCTAATCCCAATATCCGCTTTCAGGTATTTATCTCTTAAAAGCTCACGAGCCTTTTGGGTAAGCTGTTGAGGGGTATAATCGAGAGGGGTACCAAATTTTTCATGAAATAATTTAGCAATATCCTCTTTGCTTAAATGCATTGCAGGCGTCACAATATGATATGGGGGTTGCCCCAGTAGTTGTACTATATATTCGCCCAGATCACTTTCTAGGGATTCAATATCATTTTTTTCAAGAAAATCATTTAAATGAATCTCTTCTGTAGTCATGGATTTCGACTTAATTACTGTCTTTCCACCATTCTTTTTAATGATATTCAGAATTTCTTTTTGGGCTTCATTGGTGTCGTTTGCCCAAATTACTTTACCGCCTCTACGTTGGAAATTGGATTCGAACTCTGGTAAAAACTTATCCAGGTTCTCCATAACGCGCCACTTAATAACGTGTGCTTTTCTTTTGGAGTTCTCTAAATTTTCAAACTTGGATAATCCGCGTTCAACAGCAAGATTATATTTGCCTATGTTATGATTGATAGTGTTGCGATGTCCTAAATCGAAGGCCTTCTCATCTGCCTTCTCCAAAAATTCCTCTGATATATCCATCGTTTTCACCTGTTTTTATTTACCTATTCAATTCTCAGATATAGCTTTTTAAGGCTTTAAACCATTTCCCCTGGTTTTGAATCTTGTTAGTTTCAAACTTAGATAAAACTATGCAAGTATTCATGAAAAAAAGTAATTTGACTATTACATCTTTGGCGTGCCGTCGTCATTTTTATTAACCACCGGGCGCTTTAATCCATTGGCTAGTTCCCAGGCTGTAAAGTAAACCAATTTGGCTCTTTTGGCAAGCATAGGAAAATCTATCTTGCTTACCTCATCTCCGGGCATGTGGTAATCATCATGTACACCATTAAAATAGAAAATTACCGGAATGCCATGTTTGGCAAAATTATAATGATCAGAACGATAATAGAACTGATTAGGGTCTGTGCGGTTATTATATTTTTCATCGAGATTGATATTCACATAAGTTTTGTTGGCTTTTTTACCAATTCTGTCCAAATCTGAGCTTAGCATGTCTGAACCAATAATGTAAACGAAGTTGTTATCACTTTCGTGTGCCTTGTCGCCACGGCCAATCATATCGATGTTTAAGTTTGTAATGGTGTTTTCTAAAGGAAAGACAGGATTTTCTGAGTACCATTCAGATCCAAGTAATCCCTTTTCTTCACCTGTAACAGTCATAAATAAAATACTTCTTTTAGGGCCTTTGCCTGCTTTCTTTGCTTTAGCAAATGCTTCGGCAATTAACAACACACCCGTTGTACCAGATCCATCATCATCTGCACCATTGTTGATTTTATCATCGCCTTTGGCATCAGGTGTAATACCAATGTGATCGTAGTGGGCTGTGATTATCAATACTTCGCGCTTTAGTTTGGGATCTGAACCCGGCAAAAAACCTAAAACATTCTCAGATTTAACTTTTTTCTCGACCTTGCTTGCGCTTGCGCACACGCTTATTTTAATCTCTTGTGGAGAAGGTTTTCCACTGTCAGTTATTTTCTTTTTAAGTGCGTCGATGTTTGTGCTGGCTCCGGCAAGAATTTTATTTGCAAGTGAAGTCCCTATTGTGATAACAGGCATAGTTTGAGGAACATCCTGACGGTCCATCGTTTCCTTATTCTTTAATGCCATTTCTTCCGATTGGAGATAGCCTTTTAAATTGTCAGGCATATTATCAACAATAGGGTCAATAAGCAGAACTGCCTGTGCCTTTTGCGCTGTCAGATATTTAAGTTTGGCATTTAAAGCGCTGGAATTTCTTATAGATGCAGTAGGGGCGGGAGATCCGGGTTCTCCTGATTTAAAGATCATTACTACCTTTCCGGCTACTGTTTGGCCAGCATAATCGTTGTAATCATCTTTTGTTAGCCCATAGCCGGCAAATAATATGCTGTTGGCATTAAAAGCAAAACCTTTGGTCGAAACGGTTTTGGGCATAATGAAAAAATCAGTTAAAGGTTCGGCCGGTTGACCATCTACTGTTACTATTTGTGAAAGACCAAACGAAACTATGTCAACTGGCTGAAAGTAATCTCCGGATACAGGACCTTTTAAACCAATGGTTTTAAAGTGGTTTTTAATGTATTCGGCCGCCATCCAACCACCTTTTTTCCCAGTTTCTCTACCTTCGTATTCATCGGATGCCAATATTGACAGATGTTTGGAAGCATTATCTTTATTGATGGTCTGACTGAATTTTATGGCATCTTTATTTTGTGCCACTGCAGTACAGCCAATAAGTAATAAAAAACTTGAATATAAAAGCTGCTTTTTCATCTCGGCCGGATTAAATTTCTTAGGTTCTCTTTATTTCGATTGGTTTTTAGCAGGACATTTTTCCAACCCTTACACCATGCCTGCCGCCTTCAAAAGGTGTATTGATGAAGGTTGTTGCCATTTCTTTTGCAAGATCTTCTGAAACAAATCTGGCAGGAATGCACAAAACATTTGCATTGTTGTGTTGTCTTGCAAGAGCGGCAAGTTCATTGAGCCAGCAAATCGCTGCTCTTATTTGCTGATGCTTGTTTGCAGTAATTGCCACACCATTTGCGCTTCCGCATACTAAAATGCCAAAGGTATACTCGCCACTTTCGACTGCTGATGCTACAGGGTGTGCAAAATCAGGGTAATCAACAGATTGGCTTGAATAAGTTCCAAAGTCTTTAACTTCATAATCAGTTAGGTAGGATTTTAATAGCTCTTTATATTCAAAACCTGCGTGATCTGCGCCTATTGCAATTTTCATTTTTTTATCTATTGACATTTTAAAACTTTGTTATTTAATTAAATATTGTACTAAGCCTATTTTACCTTGGCCACACCATAAATATCTTTATTTCTTTTCTTCTCTATATTTGCAGATATAAAGATACTCAATTCATAAAGCAAGAATAATGGCAGTGCTACAATTAGCATTGTGTATGGATCGGCAGTTGGTGTAACTACAGCTGCTATTATTAAAATAAGAACAGTTGAGTATCTTCTGCTTGCCCGCATAAATGCCGGAGTCATTATACCTAATTTTGATAAGATATAGATGATGACCGGTAACTGGAAAATTACTCCGGAACCAAGCGTTAAGGTCATTACTGACGAAAGATAAGAGTCAATTGTAAAGGTATTTTGAATCTCAGGACTTACTGTAAAATTAGTTAGGAAGTTGATGGATAAAGGGCAGATGATGTAATACCCAAATAGTATACCTAAGAAAAACAGGAATGAAGCAAAAGCTACAAAGCCACTTGCAGATTTTCTTTCGTTCTCGTGCAGTGCTGGTTTTACAAATAACCAAAGTTCAAACAGGAGATAGGGGATACCCAATATGATACCTACCATTACACATGAATTCAGCTGGAGTGTGAACTGTCCGGCCATCTCTGTATTGATGATTTTTGCATCAATTTTTGTAATACAGAACTCCGGACCTATAGAAGGAAAGCGCTCTACCAGCTTACACATCATACGATAGGTCCAAAAGCTGGGGTTTTTTGGGCCCATAATGATCGTGTTGAAAATAAAATCAGTATAGTAAAATGCCCCAATGGTAAGTACCAGAACAATGGCTAATGCGCGCAATAAATGCTTTCTAAGTACGTCAATGTGGTCAAAGAAAGACATTTCCGCTTCTAATGTTTTCCCTTTTTCTTTTATAGCACCAATAAGGTCCCTTTTTTTAGTATCACTCATGTACGTTATTTGTAAAACAAAAATACCATTCTATTTTATTCAGAATGGTATTTACGTTTTAAATCTTATAAATAGTTTTTTCTATTCTGAAAATTCGAAGGTTTCCATAAACTTCGTGGTAAAATTACCAGCTCTAAAGTTAGGATCTTTCATCAATTTTAAGTGAAAAGGTATCGTAGTTTTTACACCTTCAATTACAAACTCACTTAATGCACGCTCCATCGTACTAATTGCTTCCTCACGTGTTTGTGCAACACAAATTAATTTAGCAATCATAGAGTCGTAGTTAGAAGGAATTTGATAACCAGCATAAACATGCGTATCAACCCTTACACCATGACCTCCGGGAGAGTGGAAGTTGGTTATTTTACCTGGACAAGGTCTGAAGTTGTTAAAAGGATCTTCCGCATTAATCCTGCATTCAATTGCGTGCATATCAGGCATATAGTTTTTGCCAGAAATAGGAACACCTGAAGCCACTTTAATTTGTTCTTTGATCAAATCGTAGTTGATTACTTCTTCAGTTACCGGATGCTCAACCTGAATACGGGTATTCATCTCCATAAAATAGAAGTTGCGGTGTTTGTCAACCAGGAATTCAATTGTACCGGCACCTTCGTATTGAACAGCGATTGCCCCTTTGATAGCAGCTTCGCCCATTTTCTCTCTTAACTCAGGAGTCATGAAAGGAGATGGGGCTTCTTCAACAAGTTTCTGGTGACGACGTTGTATTGAACAATCGCGTTCAGATAAATGGCAAGCTTTGCCATACTGATCACCAATGATCTGGATCTCGATATGACGTGGGTCTTCGATGTATTTTTCTAAATATAATCCATCGTTTCCAAAAGCAGCACCCGATTCTTGTCTGGCGCTATCCCATGCATTTTCGAACTCTTCATCTTTCCATACCACGCGCATTCCACGACCACCACCACCGGCAGTTGCTTTCAGGATAACCGGATAACCCATGCCGTTGGCAATTTTTATACCTTCTTTAACACTTTCAAGTAAACCTTCAGATCCGGGAATAGTAGGAACGCCTGCTTTTTTCATGGTCTCTTTAGCCGACGCTTTGTCGCCCATAGAGTTGATTTGTTCAGGTGTTGCTCCAATAAATTTAATACCGTAATCACGGCAAACGGAAGAGAATTTAGCATTCTCAGATAGAAATCCGTAACCTGGGTGAATTGCATCTGCATTTGTTAATTCAGCAGCAGATATAATGTTAGGAATACTCAGGTAAGAATCTTTACTTGGTGGCGGCCCTATACAAACAGCTTCATCAGCAAAGCGTACATGTAAGCTTTCCCTGTCAGCAGTAGAGTAAACAGCTACCGTTTTAATGCCCATTTCTTTACAGGTGCGAATAATTCGCAATGCGATTTCGCCCCTGTTGGCAATTAATATTTTCTTAAACATATATTTTTCCTTTTCGTCATCCTGAAATTTCAGGAGTAGTATTTATTGATTTTTTGTCTTCAAGAATGCTACGCAGTTTATTTCAGGATCTATTTTGAATATGGAGATACCGAAATTCAGCCTGACGGATTAAATTGGTTCTACTAAAAACAATGGCTGATCATATTCTACTGGTGATGCATTATCAACAAGTACTTTTACGATTCTTCCAGAAACTTCACTTTCTATTTCATTGAACAATTTCATTGCTTCAATAATGCAGATTACTTTACCAGTAGAAACCTCGTCACCAACGTTTACAAATAGTGGCTTATCAGGACCGGCTGAGCGATAAAATGTTCCGATCATTGGAGATTTAATGGTAATGTATTTTGAAGTGTCCTCAGTTGCAGGAGCTGCTTTAGTTTCTGTAGCTGACACCGGTTGTGGCGCTGCGGCTGCAGGGATTGCAGACGTAACAACAGGAGCTGGAACAGTAGCATGAACAACTGTTGGGGTCTGATTTGTTTTAATAGTTATCTTGAAGTCTTTTTGCTCAATAGCGACTTCATTTACGCCCGAACGAGAAACAAATTTAATAAGTTCCTGAATTTGTTTGATATCCATTTTTTGGTGTTATTTTAAGAAAACAATGTGTTTTTAGAATTAACTAAGTTATGATTAATTATGATAAAATCATCATGAGTTTGCATTCAAAAAATCTATAAATGCATCTCATAACGACTTAAAAGTCTTTAAGTTGTATTCTGATTAAAAATTTAATACGCCCATTTTAAGTAAACCGAACCCCATGTAAAACCACCGCCAAAGGCTGCAAGTATAATGTTGTCGCCTTTCTTCAATTGACTTTCCCATTCCCATAAACATAGGGGGATGGTGCCGTTAGTAGTATTACCATAGCGCTGAATGTTGATCATCACCTTTTCAGAACCAACTCCCATTCTTGAAGCTGTGGCATCAATAATTCGTTTATTGGCCTGATGAGGTACTAACCAGGTTACATCTTCAGAAGTAAGATTATTGCGATCCATAATTTCAGCTGCAACATCCGCCATATTGGTTACGGCAAATTTGAAAACAGCCTGCCCCTCCTGATAAACGGCATGTTCATGGTTATCAACTGTTTCATGGGATGCCGGTCTTGCAGAACCACCAGCTTTCTGGTGCAAAAATTGTCTGCCTGAACCATCGCTCCTAAGGATAGAGTCCATTACTCCGAATCCTTCTTCGTTTGGTTCTAAAAGTACGGCGCCACAACCATCGCCAAAAATAATGCAGGTAGTACGGTCCTGGTAGTTAATGATGGACGACATCTTATCGCCTCCAACTACTAAAACCTTTTTGTGTTTACCCGATTCAATAAACTGAGCTCCGGTTGAAACACCATAAATGAAACCAGAGCAAGCTGCCTGAAGGTCGTAACCCCATGCATTTTTTGCTCCAATTTTGTCTGCCAGTATATTAGCAGACGCAGGGAAAGGTAAATCAGGTGTAGTCGTACAGAAGATGATCAGTTCGATCTCTTCAGCAGTGATTCCACGTTTTTTAAGTAAGCCATTAACAGCATGAACTGCCATATCTGAAGTGCCTAAACCTTCACCTTTTAGTATTCTGCGCTCTTTTATGCCTGTTCTGGACGTGATCCATTCATCCGTAGTGTCTACAATCGATTCTAGCTCTTTGTTTGTAAGCACGTATTCGGGAACGTAGCCATTAACAGCCGTAATCGCAGCATGAATTTTACTCATTTCTTGATATTAATTATTAAAAGCGGCTTGTATCTTGCCTACCAAGCCTGTAGTAATCATGTCTCTGGACTGTAATATCATATTTTTTACTGCCGTAGGACTAGAAATTCCATGTCCTATAACAACCGGAGCATTTACACCAAGAACCGGGCTTCCGCCGTAGTTCTCGTAATTAAAGCGGTCAAAGAATTCATCCTTTAAACCTCTTTTTAATGTTAGTACATAGAATGATTCTGCAAGTTTAAGCATTACATTTCCAGTAAAGCCATCACAAACAATTACATCGGCCTTATCGTTAAATAAATCCCGGCCTTCTACATTACCTATAAAGTTAAACAGGTTGGTATCTTTCATTAAAGGGAATGTTGCCAAACTCAGCATATTTCCTTTTTCATCTTCCTCACCAATATTCATCAAGGCTACTTTAGGATTGCTTATACCCATTACATTTTCTGCGTACAAGCTTCCAAGAACACCAAATTGTAATAAAGTATCAGGCTTACAATCTGCATTGGCGCCTACATCCACCATTAAACCTACGCCACCGCTAAGCTTTGGTAAAAAAGTAGAAAGACATGGTCTTATGATTCCGGGAATAGTTTTTACACTAAAAACGGCACCAACAAGCATGGCTCCCGAATTACCGGCGCTTGCAAATGAATCAAGTTTACCTTCTTTAAGTAAATTGAAACCTATAGAAATACTGGAATTAGGCTTCTGAACGATAGCCTTAGTGGGATGTTCACCCATACCTATTACCTCCTCGGTATGAACATATTCAAAGAGATCCGGATCAAATCCGTTTTCGGAGAGTAAAGGTTTAATCTGCTTCGTATCTCCAATAAGCACTATCTGCTCATCTGGAGATAACAATGGATGGGCTGCTATTGCTCCTAAAACATTTGCTTTAGGAGCATAGTCTCCGCCCATTATATCGAGACCTATTTTCATAGTAAAAAATCAGTTTGTGTATAAGGTAAAATCACCCTTGTTTCCAGTCTCTAAGTTAAACTTTCAAAGACTTAAAACACAAACTATTTTTCAGAAAATTAACCTATTGAGGTGTTTTCAATAACCAATTTACCGTTGTAGTACAAGTTACCATCAACGTTGTAAGCGCGGTGAGGTGTGTGGATTGCACCTGTTGTTTGACAAGTAGCTAAAGAAGGAGCTTCTGCTTTATAGTGGGTTCTTCTTTTATCTCTTCTACTTTTAGAAATCTTGCGTTTTGGATGTGCCATTGCTGATTTATTTAATTATTATTTTAATTTTTTTAATGCTGCCCAACGTGGGTCATCATCTTGTTGTTCTTCTTCTTCTTTTTGTGATCCGATAGAAAGACTTTCCAGTCTTGCTATCATTTCCTGGTCGCATTGCTGGCCTTCGCCATTTTGCTCGCATATTTTTATATATGGTACAGATACTGTGATGAATTCATAAATAAGTTCTGATACATCGATCTCACTTTCTTTTTTACTAAGAACAATGATCTCCAGATCATCACTCTCTAACTCATCTTCAGCAAATTTTACAATCTGCCTTTCCTGTACGCTTATTGGTGCTCCAAACTCGGCTAAACATTTGTCGCAATCTAAAATTATAGTTCCTTCAATATGGAACTGCAAAATCAGCATTGTTTCTTGTTTGTCTAATTCAACGCTAGCTTTTAAATCACCTTTTTTTACTAAAGAGTATTCAAAAGCATCAAAAAAGCTGTTATCAATCTCAAAATCAAACTGATGTTTGCCAATTTTTAAGCCGGTAAATGGGATTGAAAATTGTTTTAATGGTTTCAATTGTAACAAAATTTTAGCCCGCAAATGTAAGAATTAATTTGACATTTCTAAAATGTTATTGAAAAATAAAATACTCTTAATTTGCGTCATCCTTCATGTCTGCCGCAGTTTCAATAATTTTTCCACCACTGCGCAGTTGATTTTTTAATAATTCTTCTTGTTCTCTGCGGTTTTTCACAATGTGAGTAGCGGCAAAAACGGCTTCTATAAACGAAGTCGGATCTGCAACATTCTTTCCTGCTATATCGTATCCTGTACCGTGGTCTGGTGAAGTGCGTACAATCTTCAATCCAGCACTATAATTAACACCTGTGCTAAAAGCAATTGTTTTAAAAGGGATAAGGCCCTGGTCATGGTACATGGCCAGTACAGCGTCGAATTGCTTATACCCACCATTACCAAAAAAGCCATCGGCAGGGTAAGGGCCAAAGCAAATTACTCCTTTGTCGAAAGCTTCCTGAATAGCAGGTGTAATAATATCGGCCTCTTCTTTTCCTAATAAACCATTGTCGCCAGCGTGAGGATTAAGACCCAGAACTGCAATTTTTGGTTTTTCTATCCAAAAGTCTTTCTTAAGACTTTCATTCATCATTACCAGTTTCTTTACAATTTTGTCTTTAGTAATACTTGCAGATACCTCTGTAATAGGAATATGTCCGGTTACCACACCTACACGAATGTCCTCGCTTATTAAAAACATCAGCACATCATCACTACCGCTGCGTTGTTGCAAGTACTCTGTATGTCCAGGGAAATTAAAAGTATCAGATTGGATATTGTGTTTATTAATAGGAGCAGTTACCAATGCATCAATATTGCCATTAATGAGGTCGTCTGTGGCTTTCTCTAACGATAAAAGGGCATATTTACCGCCAATTTCGTTAGAAACTCCTAAGTCTATTTTAACATCTTCTTCCCAGCAATTGATCAGGTTTGCTTTTTTAGGATTAGCTGCATCAGCGTTATTGATCACATTAAAAACAAGATCATTCATGCCTAATGCCTTACGGTGATAAGAAGCAACTTTAGTATGGCCATAAACAATTGGCGTACAATAGTCCAGGATGCGGTTTTCAGATAAGGTTTTAAGGATAACCTCTAATCCTATGCCGTTTACGTCACCTATACTTATACCGATTTTAATTTTATTGCTCATATCTAAATAGAAAATTTAGCGCAAATTACAGAATTTCACCTGAATGTTAGTCCGATACTAGTAAAAGTTTACTTATTTTGCACCTTTTAATAGATCAGGATATGAGTTTGGTAAAGGCAAAAAAGCATTTAGGGCAACATTTTTTAACGGATAAAAACATTGCGGCAAAAATAGTAAACGGCCTTATTCATACCGATAAATACAAACAAGTACTTGAGGTAGGCCCGGGCATGGGAATCTTATCAGATATTTTACTGGAACGGACAGACCTTGAAACTTTTTTAATTGATATAGATGTGGAATCGTATCGTTTTCTGCAGGAAAAATATCCTCAGCTTGGCGATAGACTAATAAATGGTGATTTCCTGGCATTAAATCTTTCTGAAATTTTTCCTGACAAGTATGCGATCATCGGAAACTTTCCTTATAATATTTCTTCTCAAATCCTGTTCAAGATTCTCGAAAACAGAACACATGTTGTGGAAATGGTTGGTATGTTTCAGAAAGAAGTTGCAGAACGCTGTGCATCTAAGGCAGGAACTAAAGACTACGGCATTTTAAGTGTGTTGATCCAGGCTTATTACGATATTGAATACCTGTTTTCTGTTAAGCCCGGTACATTTAATCCCCCACCAAAAGTAAATTCAGGTGTGATCAGGCTCAGCCGGAATAATGTAGAAACACTGCCGTGTGATGAAAAGCTTTTCTGGCGTACCGTAAAAGCGGGTTTCAATCAAAGAAGAAAAACATTGCGTAATGCGCTATCCGGGGTGGTACCTAAAGATAAAATGGATGACCATGCCTTTTTTGATAAACGTGCGGAGCAATTAAGCGTTGCAGATTTTATAGCGCTAACACAGCATTTAGCACAGCTATCTCAGTAAAATCAAATCACTAAACCCTGTATTTTTGCATAAATAGAATTCTAATAATGACCAAAGGGAAAATATTAATAGTAGACGATCTGCATCCGGCATTTAAAGAAAGTGCCATTGCACTGGGATACGAAGTAAACGATCAACCGTTAATTACAAGAGCCGAAACGCTTGCTGTAATTGCTGAGTATGAAGGAATAGCTGTTCGAACAAAATTTTTGATTGATAAAGAACTTTTAAGCGCGGGCGTTAAGTTAAAATTTGTTGCAAGGGCAGGAGCGGGATTAGATAACATAGATGAAGCGTTTGCCAAGGAAAAAAATATTGAGCTGCTAAATGCTCCCGAAGGAAACATGGATGCTGTTGGAGAGCATGCTACAGGTTTGCTGCTTGCACTTATGAATAACTTCCGCAGGGCAGACATTGAAGTACGAAATGGTGTTTGGGACAGAGAGGGTAGTCGTGGATTTGAGCTTAAAGGTAAAACCGTAGGGATAATAGGCTATGGCTTTATGGGTAAAAGCTTTGCGAAAAAATTAGCAGGTTTTGAAGTTAACGTTATTGCATATGATAAATATAAAACAGGCTTTACCGATGCTTACGCTAAAGAAGTAAGCATGGAAGAGATTGTAAAGCAAAGCGATGTGCTGAGCCTACATATTCCGCTTACATCTGAAACCAGGCAAATGGTAGATGAGGAGTATCTGTTTCACTTCCGCAAGCCAATATTTTTTATCAATACCGCAAGGGGCGAGGTAGTAAATACAAAGGCAGTCTTAAATGCAATAGCTGCAAATAAAATACTCGGCGCAGGGCTCGACGTACTAGAGGTAGAGAAATTTCCTGCTTTGGGAACTCAGAACTGGTACCAGGAGCTGGCTAAATCCGACAAGGTGATATTAACACCACATGTTGGGGGCTGGACCTTCGACTCTTATCGCAAGATTTCAGAAGTTCTGGCAGAGAAGTTACGCAACTTATAATTTCTTTAGCCAAATATTATCAGCTGGTTTGGCATCCATAAAAATACCGCCATCTAAGGTGATCGATCGTACGGGGGCATCTGCCCTGATTTCAAAAAATGTCTCTTTACGGTTGTTTTTCCATGTTTCCGGAGTTCGGTGAATCAGCTGTTCCTTGCCGTCRTTATAAATAACCTTCAGGTCAAAAGGAATTGCAAATCCTCCGGCATTTTTTACTGAAATCGTATAATTGTTCCCCTTTACAATTACCTTTTCAATAGCAAGGTCTATGTAGCTGCTACTAAAAAACCAATTGTTCCAAAACCAGTTTAAATTTTGTTTTGTGGCGTCATTAAAGGAATAAAAGAAATCCCATGGAATGGGGTGCTTACCATTCCAACGATCCATGTAGGTATGCAGTGCCTTTCCAAATACTTCGTCGCCAAGTAAATCTTTTAAAGCCAGATATGCCAATGAAGGTTTACCGTATGCATTATTGCCGTATCCGGCATCTGATACCTGGGTTGACATAGAGATAATTGGCTGATCTTGCTCCGTTGAAGGGTCAGATATCCAACGTTGTACCCTGAACTTCTTATAATTTTCTGCGGCTTTTTCTTTGCCTAATTGCTGTTGCCCTATCAAATATTCTAATGTGGTGGCCCAACCTTCATCCATAAATGCATAGCGTGTTTCATTGGTGCCCATGTAAAAAGGGAAATATGTATGAGCAATTTCATGATTAAGTACGAATTGAGAAAACTCCAGATCTGGCGTGCTGGAGTCATTCACCATCATTGGATATTCCATGTCAGCAAATCCCTGAAAAGCGGTCATTTTGGAGAAAGGGTAGGGCACCCCAGGCCAGTTGTTAGAGAACCAATCCAGTGCAAGCTTGCCCCATTCAACTGCATGAGAAAAATCATTTGCAGCTTCATTATAAGCCGCCTGAACACTAACCCTTCTATTGGTTTTCTTATC
This sequence comes from Pedobacter sp. 05L430, assembly GCF_056397585.1. Lineage (NCBI taxonomy): Bacteria > Pseudomonadati > Bacteroidota > Sphingobacteriia > Sphingobacteriales > Sphingobacteriaceae > Pedobacter > Pedobacter sp. 05L430. The sequence continues at coordinate 17,242 of NZ_JBFTNT010000027.1, forward strand.
AACTACAATACTTCCTGCATCCCATAAATAGCTACTGCTTAATGAAAAAGTAACATCGCTTATATTGTTGGCTTCAAACTTCCAGATGTTGTCGTCTTTTGGTTTTGTTACCCCGCCTTTTTTCATTTCAGCGGCTGTAGCAATATGGATCACCTCGTCAGAAGTGTAAGACTTTTTAAGTCTCGACGCATATTCAGCTTCCAAAACTTCATCAGGGTTTAACAGATCACCTGTTGCCCAGACAACATAATTTTTTGGCGCTTTAACAGCAAGTTTATAGTCGTTAAAATCGTTATAAAACTCTGTTCTGTCGCTATGCGGAATCATATCCCATCCATTGTAATCATCATATACAGATATTCTGGGGTAAGCGTAGGCCACAAAAAGAGAAGTGTTGTCGATTTGTCCCTCGCGACCACTCTGCTTTGACAAGGGATAGTTCCATTCGATCACAAAGGTTGCCGATTGGCCAGAAGGGAGTGGGCTCTTAAGTGCAACACTTGCAACCGTCCCCCAATTGGTACTGTTCACTTGGTAGGCCTGGCCATTTACTGTAAATGAGGAGATTTTTAAGCCGGAGCTTAAGAAATCAGCACCAACATAACCAGATCTTGGAGATTCTGGTTTGTGGATATTGTTTACGAATCTTATTGCGGCTGATTTTAATGTATCAGGGCTATTATTTGCGTAAACAATAGTTTCTTTTCCAGTTACAATCTTGTTTTTTTCGTCAACCGATACCTGAATGTCATACTTTCCCCGATTTTGCCAGTAATTTTTACCTGGTTTCCCATCGTATGAACGTGTTCCATTATCATATGCATTTTTTATATTTCTGGGTGTGTATAATTCTTGTGCACTAACTGTAAATGAAGTGATTAAGAATAGAAATAGGGTTTTTAAAGTATTCATTCTATAACTGTTAACTTAATGGAAATATAAAAATAGCCTTATTTTGTTCATAACTGCATCATTTTAGATCAATAATTTGTTTTTGTGGTATTACCCCATTATCTTCGTTTTAATTGAAGCAAGACTATGTAGGTTTAGAATCCCATGTAGTCTTGTTTGTTTTTTAGAGTAACTAACAAAATAAACGAGCTATGACAGAGGTAACATATTATACCCAAGATGGTTTAGAGAGACTAAAAGAAGAGGTGCACTATTTAAAAACTACCGGAAGGCAGTTAATATCTAAAGCAATAGCAGAAGCAAGAGATAAAGGTGACCTTTCTGAGAACGCGGAATATGATGCAGCAAAAGAAGCCCAAGGTTTACATGAAGCCAAGATAGCTAAGCTTGAAACAACACTTTCAACAGCAAGGCTAATTGATGAATCGAAACTGGATACTTCTAAAGTACTTGCATTATCAATCGTAAAGATCAAAAATGTTAAAAATGGCGCTACAATGAGCTATCAATTGGTAGCGGAGTCGGAGGCAGATTTAAAAACAGGAAAGATTTCTGTAAAATCTCCTATTGCCCAGGGTTTATTGGGTAAGTCAGTTGGCGATAAAACTGAAATTCAAGTACCGGCCGGTAAAATTGAATTCGAAATATTGGAAATCACGAGATAAAACCCAAAATCATGTCAAGCATATTTTCAAAAATTGTTAATGGCGATATTCCGGCACATATAGTTGCAGAAACCAGTGAATTCCTTGCCTTTTTAGACGTGAGTCCGTTAGTAATGGGGCATGTACTGGTTATTCCAAAAAAGGAAATTGATTACATCTTTGATATGGATGACGAAAGTTATTTTGGACTGACCTTGTTCGCAAAAATTGTAGCCCAGGGGTTAAAGGAAGCTTTTCCCTGTAAAAAAGTAGGCGTGGCAGTAATCGGACTTGAAGTACCACATGTGCATATTCACCTGATTCCAATGAATGCCGTAAACGACATGAATTTTAGTAAAGAAAAGCTAAAACCTACAGACGAGGAATTGGCAGAAGCGGCAGCTAAAATTAAAGCAGCACTAACCCTCGATTAAAGACATTATTTTGAAATACCTGAAAGGCAGCGTCTAAAAACGCTGCCTTTTTTTATTTTAACTTCTCGTTGTTTTTATGCCTTTCCGCATCGCGAATATTCTTTTTAACCAGGTTCTTCTCCAGGGCAGTGGTCAAATCAATGCCGGTCTGATTGGCCAAACATATCAATACAAAAAGCACATCAGCCATTTCATCACCCAGATCAACTGCTTCGTCGCTTTTCTTAAAAGATTGCTCGCCATACTTTCTAGACATGATTCTGGCTACCYCACCCACCTCTTCCATTAAAATGGCGGTATTCGTTAATTCATTAAAATACCTGATGCCTGTGGTATTAATCCATTGGTCTACAGTTTTCTGTGCTTCTTCTATTGTCATTTTAGTCTTCTTTCATTTCCGCTCTTAACCGGGCATTGATGTCAATTTTAGCGTTCTCCAGTAAATAAACGGATGTCCCGTATTCACGGGCCATTTTATTTTTAACGGAATTGATTTTCGATACCCGTTCAAATATAGGTTTTTCCACTTTCCGATCGGGATCATCATCGTCTATACTCGTAACAAGGATAACATTTTTAATTTGTTTGTCCAGATTAACCCAGGTAATGTAGTCTGCACTGAAAGAAACAGCATTGATGTTTTTAAAAGTAGAATAATGATTTATAGCTCCGGCTTCTCCATAATTATCACAAAGAATAATCAGGTTTTCCTTTTGCGGGATCCTTTTATAGACCTCATCTACAATTGTTGCCAATTCTTTCCAGCCAAGCATGTCAGCAAAATCCTGAGGGAGATGATGGTTTTTCCCGTCTTCCCATCTCATAACACCTAGTTTTTCAAATTTCTCCTTTTTAAGGGTAATTTCCCTCGGGGTTAGTATTGGATAGGCATAAGGCAGGATAAGAAAAAACATTGCTACAGCAGTAATTAAAGGAATAGCCTTAAGATATCTTTGCCATCCAGTTTTAAGTAAAGCGGCGAGATAAACAGATCCGCAGGCTAGTAAAACAGGATAAAGCCCGGCAGCATAATACCCTTTTGCCCTAAACCAGGTAAACAAGCCAATGGTAATCAGGTAGCTTAAGCCAATCCATCTTAAATTTTTAAATGGTTTATAAACAAAAAAGGCAATTGCTGCAGCAAATAAAATCCACAGATCGCCGATGTAATAAAGCAACTGCTCTTTTAGGAAGTCTATTCGGTTAATTTTATCCAACTGGGTTGCTGCAAGCTCCTTCATATGTTTAACCACAGGGAAATGATTTTGATATTGCCATAACAGATTTGGTAAAACCAGCAGTAGGCCAATGGCAATGGCGAAGTATAAGTGTTTTACAGCAAATATATGCCGCTGCGCGGATATGGAAAACCCAAGCCCTAAACCAACAACCAAAAAAGCAATACTGTATTTGTTTAAAAAACCAATTGCAATGGCAAGTATTGCATAGTAAATAAACCTTGGCGCATTTGTAGAGATGTATTTTATAAAGTAATAGTAAGTGGCTGTCCAGCATAAAATATCAAAAGCATTGGGCTGAAATAACATATCCAAACGCGCAATGGCACATGCAAACAATGCCACCATACATAATATCTTGGCAAACAGATCACCTTTTAGCGCTTTTACAATAAACCAGGAATACATTAATGTACCTGCGCCAAAACACGCGGTAATCAGACGTATTATAAAAGTACCGCCGCCAAGCATTTTTATGATCCATGCAAAAATGGAGGTAACAGGAGGAACAGATTGAAAGCCCCATGCCAGATGGTTTGCCTGATCGAGGTGTAAAAACTCATCACGATGTAATTCGTATACCGGATTAATCAGGAAACAGTGTAAAAAAAGCTTCAATACAACAAAGGATACTAAAACAATGGTTTCAGTGTTGGTTTTTTGGAGTGGCATACCAGTAATTTAGGTAAGATTAATTTATGATGAAAATAAATTTACCCAAAATTCAGCAAAGCTGTTATTCTTTGTTTTTTGTGTCGATACTGATGGTAACCGGACCATCGTTTACAAGGCTGATCTTCATGTCTGCCCCGAATATTCCGGTTTGGACTTCTTTATTGAGCAATGAAGACAATTGCTTAATCATGGATTCATATAGGGGAATGGCCTTGTCAGGTCTTGCTGCCCTGGTAAATCCGGGCCTATTGCCTTTTTTAGTAGACGCAAACAATGTAAACTGACTAATCAGTAAAATGTTTCCATCAATATCTGCGAGACCTTTGTTCATTAGCCMGTTTTCATCTCCAAAAACCCGCATGTTCACTATTTTTTGAGCCAGCCAATCCAGGTCTTCATGTGTGTCGGCATCTTCAATACCTAGCAATACCAGAAAACCATCGGTAATGGCACCTGTTATTTTGCCGTCTACCTTACAGCTGGCTTCAGTAACTCTTTGGATAACCGCTCTCATACCGCTTAGGCCCGTGTTTCGTTGCCGTTATAAATACTAAGATAGCTTTCGTACCTGCTTAGCTCTATTTCACCATTTTCTACCGCTCTTATCACAGCACATCCTGGTTCATTCACATGTCGGCAATTATTGAATTTACATTCATTCATCAAGTCCCTCATCTCTCTGAAATAATGACCAAGTTCTTCAGGCCTGATGTCAAATATGCCCAGTTCTCTGATGCCCGGAGTATCTATAAGATAGCCTCCGAAAGGTAAAGTATGCATCTCTGCAAAAGTTGTAGTGTGCTGGCCYTTGTCGCTGGCTTCCGATATTTCACCAGTCTTAATGCTTCTTCCGGGTAGTAATGCATTAATTAGACTTGATTTTCCTACACCTGAGTGGCCAGAAAACAAAGTCGTTTTGTCTTTAAGTAAACTTTCTATCTGAGGGATATTGGTGCCTTCTATAGCAGATACGGTATAGCATGGATAACCTATGTTTTCGTAAATAGCTGCATATTCAGCTAAAATAGCCAGGCCATCTTCATTAAAGAGGTCAAGTTTATTGAAAATCAGAACCGCAGGAATGGAATAGGCTTCGGCCGTTGCCAAAAAGCGATCTATAAAACCTAAAGACGTGCGGGGAGAGGCAAGGGTAACTACCAGAAAAGCCTGATCCATGTTGGCCGCAATAATTTGAGCCTGTTTTGATAAATTGATGGATTTACGGATAATGTAGTTTTTCCGGTCGTGCAGTTTATGAATCACCCCATTGTCGGAATTTGGCTCAAGTTCAAACTCTACCTGATCACCAACGGCAATAGGATTTGTGGTCTGAATACCCTGAATTCTAAACTTGCCCTTAATCCGGCAGTCATAATTGATGCCATTTTCTGCATGTACCTGATACCAGCTTCCTGTTGATTTAATTACTAATCCTCGCATATAAAGGTGTAAAGGTAAGAAACCTGATATAAAATATTTTTATAATCATTTGCTAATTAGAAAAATATAACTTTACTTTACACCGCAGCACACTAAGTGTAAAAAATACAATGTATATGAACTCAACAATTACAACCACTACAACCACCACCGGGATTACTCGGAGGAAGGTAAGCTAATGGTGTAACTGAAAAAATAAAAAACCACGAAAAGCGCCTTCCTCTAAACCAGGAAGGCGCTTTTTTTTTAACCAACAACTATGAATATTTTAAAATTTGGAGGCACATCGGTCGGTTCTGTCGAAAGCATAAGCGCTTTGATAGAGATACTTAAACCACTGCAGGGAGATGAGAACCCTATAGTAGTTTTATCAGCCATGGGCGGTGTTACCAACGCATTACTTGACATGGCAGAAAATGCCCGGAACCTAAGAGACTACGGCGACGCATTAAAACTTGTTGAGGAGAAACACTTCAAGGTAATCAGAGCTTTGTTACCTGCCGGGGCACAAAATCCAGTGCTTACTAAACTTAAAATTTATTTTAACGAACTGGAAGATATTTTACAATCCGTATATAATCTTCGTGAACTTAGTGCTCAAACCAAAGATTTGATTCTTAGTTATGGCGAACGCTGTTCTACAGTAATGATCAGCCACATTGCCAAACAACAATTTTCTAATGCTGTTTATGTTGATGGAGCAGAGCTGATCAAAACAGACAGTAATTTTGGCCAGGCTAAGGTAAATACTTACATGACCGAGATGCTTATCAACGATTTTTACGAAGCCAACCAAGACAAGCTTTTGTTTGTTACCGGTTTCATATCAAGCAATGATGATGGGCGTGTAACCACTCTTGGTCGTGGCGGCAGCGATTATACCGCCGCAATATGGGGTGCAGCCTTAAACGCATCAGAAATACAGATCTGGACTGATGTTGACGGGATGTTAACAGCGGATCCGCGCATCGTTAAAAAAGCTTTTTCATTACCTGAACTGAGTTATACTGAAGCAATGGAGCTCTCTTATTTTGGTGCCAAGGTGATCTATCCCCCAACCATGATCCCTGCTTTTTTAAAGAAGATTCCAATTGTAATCAAAAACACCTTTAATACTGACTTTGCCGGAACATACATTAAGCACGGCATAAGCCCTTCAAACCTTCCGATAAAGGGAATCTCCTCAATTGATGAGATCAGCGTTTTAAACCTTTCAGGAAGCGGCATGGTAGGCAAAGCAGGCTTTAGTGGCAGGTTGTTCTCTATGCTTTCACGTGAACAGGTTAACGTTGTGCTGATCACTCAGTCGTCATCCGAGCATAGCATCACCTTTGCGGTAAAACCAGCCGATTCTTTAAAGGCCTTGTCGTTAATCAATAAAGAGTTTGAACTGGAACTTCAAGCCAGAAAGCTTGAATATCCTGAAGTAGAAAACGGACTATCAGTTGTAGCCATAGTTGGTGAGAACATGAAGCGCACACCAGGTATGTCTGGTAAATTGTTTAGCGCCCTTGGCCGTAATGGTGTAAATGTAAGGGCCATTGCACAAGGCTCTTCAGAATATAACATCTCGGTAATTATCTCGAAAACCGACTTGTCTAAGGCAGTAAATGCCATTCATGATGCATTTTATGCAGATCTTAAAAAGACTTTACATGTGTTCTGTCTGGGTACCGGCAACATAGGTAAAACCCTGTTTAAACAACTTCAGGATCAAATGCCTTTCCTTGCCGATAATAACGATTTGCAAGTAAAAGTTATGGGGGTTAGTAATACCCGTAAAATGTATCTTGACCCAAGAGGAATAGACCTTAATACCTGGGAAGAAGACTTAAACAATCAGGACACAAAAGCAAGCTTACCTGATTTCATCAGACGAATGAAAGCGATGAACCTTCCGAACTGTGTGTTTGTTGACAATACTGCAAGCCATAATCCGGTTGAGTTTTATCTGGATATATTACAATCGAGCATCTCTGTAGTTACCTGCAATAAAATAGGAAACTCTGCAGATTACGAGCAGTATGCAGCCTTTAAACAAGCAGCAAGGACTTATGGAGTCGACTTTTTCTACGAAACCAATGTAGGGGCAGGTTTGCCAATTATCCGTACACTTAAAGACCTGATGCTAAGTGGCGACAAGGTAGCTTGTATCGAAGCCATCCTTTCGGGTACTATCTCTTACATCTTTAACAACTACAAAGACGGAGTTCTTTTTCATGAAGTAGTAAAAGAAGCACAGGAAAAAGGGTATACCGAACCTGACCCGAGAGATGACCTTAATGGGAAAGACTTTATGCGTAAAATGCTTATTCTGGCCCGTGATGCCGGATATGCATTAGAAGAAAAAGATATAGAACTAGAAAATATGTTACCTCCATCATGTATGGCTGCAGAAAGTGTGGCCGACTTTTATAAAGAGTTAAAAAATAATTCAGCTTACTTCGAGAACCTGAAAAAACAGGCGACTCAAGACAATAAAGTATTAAGATATATTGGTAAGCTAGAAGGTGGTAAGGTTTCCATTAACCTGCAAATGGTAGATGAGAATCACCCATTCTATACCCTTTCTGGTAGTGATAACATTATTTCGTTTACTACTAATCGTTATAAAGACAGGCCTTTGGTTGTAAAAGGACCTGGTGCTGGAGCAGAAGTAACTGCTGCGGGCGTATTTGCTGACATCATAAACGTAGGTAAACGATGAAAAAGTCTATAAAAGTTTTCGCTCCAGCTACTGTTGCCAATGTGGTGTGTGGATATGATGTTTTAGGTTTTGCCGTAAACCAACCAGGTGATGAGGTAATTATGAGTCTTACCGATGGTAAGGGTATTACTATTTCAAAAATTACAGGTGATGATGGGAAGTTGCCATTAAACCCAACAAAAAATACAGTAAGTGCCAGTGTTCAACATTACTTAAACCATATTGGTAAACCTGATCTGGGTGTAGAAATTGAACTGCACAAAAAGATGCCGATAGGCAGCGGACTTGGTTCAAGCTCTGCAAGTACTGTAGCCGGTTTGTTTGCTATAAACACATTGATGGGTAATTTACTAACCAACAAAGAACTTGTTCCTTTTGCCATGAAAGGCGAGGAGCTGGCTTGCGGATATGGTCATGCTGATAATGTTGCGCCTGCCTTAATGGGGGGTTTTGTGTTGATCAGAAGTTATCAGCCATTGGACATCATTAGTCTGCCTTTTCCTGAAGAGATGCACGCTGCAATAGTGTACCCGGAAGTTGATGTGCCAACTAAAGATGCCCGCCAGATGATCCGTTCTAAAGTTTTGTTAAAGGATGCAGTAACCCAATGGGGAAATGTGGCCGGCTTGGTCAGTGGATTGTTTATGAAGGATTATGATTTGATCGGAAGAAGTATGACAGATATACTGGTTGAACCAACACGTTCCATACTAATTCCTGATTTTTACAAACTGCGTACTATTGCAATGAAGGCAGGTGCTGTAGGTTTTGGTATTTCGGGATCAGGGCCATCGGTATTTGCACTTACAAAGGATGCAGATACAGCAAACAAAATCACTGAAAAGTTAAAGCAGCATTTAAAGAACATTTCGATAAATAGCTTGTCTTTTGTTTCGGAAGTAAATAAAAGAGGCCCTATTATATTGGATTAATAACCAAACAAAATGAAACTATACAGTACCAACAACCAAAGTTTAAAAGTAGATTTTGCCACTGCTGTTTTTAACAGTATGCCTTTGGATAAAGGCTTATATATGCCGGTTCACATTCCGGAATTGGATAAAGAATTTATTGATCATATAGATCAGTTCACTTTATCCCAAATTGCCTTTAAAGTAGCTGCGGTATTACTTAAAGATGCTATACCTTTAGAAGATCTTCAAGCCATTATTGATGATGCTATCAATTTTGAAGCTCCGGTAGTGTCACTTGACGAAAACACTGCAGTACTGGAATTATTCCACGGCCCATCACTGGCTTTCAAAGATTTTGGCGCCAGATTTATGAGCCGCATTATGGCTTATTTCTTAAAGGATAATGAGAAAACCCTGGATGTGCTTGTTGCTACATCTGGCGATACCGGCGGGGCTGTGGCCTTAGGCTTTTTAGGTGTTCCCCATACCAGGGTAACTATCCTTTATCCTAAAGGAAAAGTAAGCGAAATTCAGGAGCTGCAGCTTTGTACAAACGGGCAGAATATCCATGCAGTAGAGATTGATGGAACTTTTGACGATTGCCAGGCCCTGGTTAAACAAGCTTTTGCAGATGAAGAGTTAAATGCAAGGTTAAGGTTGACCTCGGCAAATTCTATCAATATTTCCAGACTAATCCCGCAAACATTTTACTATTTCAATGCTTATGCCCAGTTAAAGAGACAAGGTAAGGAGGAAGTAGTATTTTCTGTTCCAAGTGGAAACTTTGGTAACATTGCAGCAGGCCTTTTGGCTTATAAAATGGGATTGCCGATAAAGCAATTTATAGCAGCAACCAATGTAAATGATACTGTTCCGAGATTCTTAGAAACAGGTGTCTACGAAACCAAGCCATCTGTACAAACCTATTCTAATGCAATGGATGTAGGTGCACCAAGTAATTGGGTAAGGATAATGGACCTGTTTAAAAACGACAAGGAAGCATTACAACAGATTTTGCAAAGCTATCGCTTTACCGATGAGGAAACATTAAGCGGAATAAATGCAATATATGAACAGTTCAATTATATCACCTGTCCGCATACTGCAATAGCATGGCTTGCATTACAAAAATATAGAGCAGAACATCCTGACGATAATTATACCGGCATTTTCCTTTCTACAGCGCATGCCTGTAAATTCCCTGATGTTTTCCCGGAAACAATCAAAGCAAATATTGAGTTCCCGGATCAGGTAAAAGATCTTTTGGCCAAGCCAAAAAAAGCACAAAAGATGAATACAGATTACGAGTCGTTTAAAAAGTATTTAACTACTTTTTACTAAAACGCATAATAGCGATATCGCCCATCATAAAGTTAAGGGTGGTATCGCTGGTTACTGAATAACTACCTACTTTCTTTAACATTTGTACAAATGTAGATTCTCCTTCGCCCGGACAAGCCATTCTTGTCATTGCAAAAGGCGCTGTAAAGTTGATGGAAGTATCATCGGCAACAAGTGCTCCTGAGTAAGAATTGCAGCTGGTATTGCCACTGAATTTTTTATCTGCCACTTCGAATGTGATCGTAGGTTTTTTACCCGGGTATAAGCCATTAAATGCTATTCTTGGACCCGAAATATAGTTAAGTTCCCAAGTTCCGCTCAATTGAGATAGCCCACCATTTCCTATTGTTCCAGACTTTATAGTAGTACAGGCTGTAAAGGCACTTGCAATGACAAGTATAAGTAGCATCAGTTTTTTCATAGCGGTAAAATTAGTTTGTTAGCCTAAAGGTACAAAGACTATTTTAAAAACGATCGGTATCCTGAAAAATTCAGGATACCGATCGTTTTGATTGTATTTTTTCTTAAAATATTGCCTGAGCAATCTTTTTGGTTGGCTCAGGATTACTCATTGTATAGAAATGCAATACAGGTGCGCCAACCTGGACTAGCTCTTTACATTGTTGTATCATCCATTCTATGCCCACCTCTTTCACTTGCTTCTCATCCTTACACGCCTGAACTGCTTCAGTTAGTTCCTCCGGAAGATCAATGTGAAATACCTTTGGTAAACTGATTAACTGCTTAGATGAAGTAATCGGCTTTAAGCCCGGAATGATGGGCACATTGATCCCATTCTCTCTGCATTGCTGCACAAAATTCACGTATTTGGTGTTGTCAAAAAACATTTGCGTTACAATGAACTCTGCACCCATATCCACTTTTTGTTTCAGATACTTAAAGTCAGTCTTCAAATTAGGCGCTTCGAAATGTTTTTCTGGATAACCGGCAACACCGATGCAAAAATCTGTTTTAAATGCAGAATGATCTTCGTGCAGGTACCTTCCGCTGTTCATGTCAGTTACCTGTTGCAGCAAATCGGTTGCAAAGGCATGTCCACCCGGGGTAGGAATAAAAGAAGAATCCGCATGGCGCGCATCTCCTCTTAGTACCAACACATTGTCGATACCCAGAAACTGAAGGTCTATTAAAGCATTCTCGGTTTCTTCTTTCGTAAAACCGCCGCAAATCAGGTGAGGTACTGCATCTACTTTGTACCTGTTCATAATAGCAGCACAAATGGCTACTGTACCSGGTCTTTTGCGATAAGAAACTTTTTCTAACAGGCCGTTACTGTGTTGTTTATAAATATAATCTTCACGGTGATAGGTCACATCTATAAAAGGAGGGTTAAACTCCATTAACGGATCTATCGCTTTATAAATTTCGTCTATGCTTTTGCCTTTAACTGGCGGTAATAATTCAAAAGAGAACAAGGTTTTACCCTTGGCATTATTAATATGATCTACAATTTTCATTTTGGTCAGTTTGTTTGGTTAATTTAATAGGCAAGATTAGGACTTAGCCATCTTTCTACTTCTTCTACAGGCATGTCTTTTCTGATTGCATAATCATCAATCTGGTCTTTGGTTATTTTACCAAGTCCAAAATATCTTGATTGCGGATGGGCAAAGTAGAAACCGCTTACCGCTGCGGTAGGGTGCATCGCATAGCTTTCAGTTAAATGCAAGCCAATTCTGTTCTCGGCATCGAGCAATTCGAACAAAGTGCCTTTTTCGGTATGCTCCGGACAAGCAGGGTAACCCGGTGCCGGACGAATACCTGCGTATTCCTCTTTAATCAGTGCCTCATTGTCCAGATTTTCATCCTTTGCATAACCCCAGTAATCCTTACGGACAAGCTCATGCATTTTCTCAGCAAAAGCCTCAGCAAGCCTATCGGCCAATGCCTTAGCCATAATACTGTTGTAGTCGTCATAGTTAGCCTCAAATTCAGCTACCATTTCATCACAACCAATACCTGTAGTAAGTGCGAAACCGCCAAAATAATCAGGCACACCAGTTTCCTGTTGTGCAATAAAATCCGAGAGCGCATAATATGGTTGTCCGGCAACTTTTTCAGCTTGTTGACGTAAAGTATGGATCACCACCTCTTTACCTTCCACATCAAGCACAATATCATCGCCTTTTGCATATGCAGGCCAGAAACCTATTACCGCTTTTGCAGTAAGTAATTTCTCGTCAACAATCTTTTTTAACAATGCTTTGGCGTCATTAAAAAGTTTTTTAGCCTCATCACCAACAACTTTATCCTCAAGGATACGCGGGTAACTACCACGCAGTTCCCAGGTTTGGAAAAAAGGAGTCCAGTCTATATAAGGCACAAGCTCTTCAAGAGGGTAATTTTCAAATACCCTGGTTCCTGTAAAAGAAGGAGCAGGAGCAACCAATGCGGTATCTATCTTAAAGTTATCCTTTCTGGCTTCTTCAATTGTTTTAAAACGTTTATCAGAGCGCTTATTTAAGTGCGCCTCACGTGCTTTATCATATTCCTCGCGAATACCCTGGATGTACTCATCGCGGGTATCTTTGTTCATTAAAGTACTACAAACCGTTACACTTCTCGAAGCATCAAGCACATGGATGGCTGGCCCCGAGTAGTTAGGCGCAACCTTAACCGCAGCATGAATCCTGGAGGTAGTAGCACCACCAATAATTAAAGGAATGGTAAAGCCTTCGCGCTCCATTTCTTTGGCGAAGTGTACCATTTCATCAAGCGAAGGGGTAATTAAACCACTTAAGCCAATAATATCAGCATTTATTTCTTTGGCTTTTTTAATGATTTCCTGTGCAGGAACCATTACGCCCATATCCACAATTTCGAAGTTATTACAAGCTAAAACTACACCTACAATGTTCTTTCCGATATCATGAACATCACCTTTTACAGTAGCCATTAATACCCTTCCGGCCGATGAATTCTGATCCTGATCCGGGTTATCCAGCTTTTCCTGCTCAATAAATGGCAACAGATAAGCCACGGCCTTTTTCATTACACGAGCAGATTTTACAACCTGCGGCAGGAACATTTTACCGGCCCCAAAAAGGTCACCCACAATGTTCATCCCGTCCATTAATGGACCTTCAATTACCTGAATGGGTCTCGCGTATTTCTGACGTGCTTCTTCAACATCAGCATCAAGGTATTCTATAATTCCCTTAACTAACGAATGAGAAAGTCTTTCTTCTACACTGGTTTTACGCCATTCCTCATCCCTGACAATCTCTTTTCCTTTAGATTTGATGGTGTCTGCAAATTCAACCAACCGCTCTGTAGCATCGTCTCTTCGGTTTAACAATACATCCTCTACAAGTACTAAAAGCTCTGGCGGAATTTCCTGATAAACCTCTAGCATTCCGGCATTTACAATCCCCATATCTAAACCAGCTTTGATGGCGTGGTATAAAAATGCAGAGTGCATCGCTTCCCTAACGGTATTATTACCTCTAAACGAGAAGGAGATGTTCGAAACACCACCACTTACTTTTGCATGGGGCAGGTTTTCTTTGATCCAGCGGGTAGCATTTATAAAATCTACCGCATAGTTGTTATGTTCTTCTAATCCGGTTGCAACGGTAAGGATGTTCGGGTCAAAGATGATGTCCTGAGGCGGAAAGCCAATTTCATCAACTAAAATATCATATGATCTTTTACAGATCTCTTTTCTTCTTTCAAAATTATCGGCCTGTCCCTGCTCATCAAATGCCATTACTACTATGGCAGCACCGTAGGTCATGATTTTGCGCGCACTTTCACGGAATTTGTCTTCGCCTTCTTTAAGAGAGATGGAGTTTACAATTCCTTTTCCCTGCAAGCATTTTAACCCGGCTTCTATAACCGTCCATTTAGACGAATCGACCATGATAGGCAACTTGGAAATATCAGGTTCAGACGCAATCAGGTTAAGGAATTTGGTCATAGAGGCTTCCGAATCAATCATCCCCTCATCCATATTCACATCGATAACCTGTGCACCACCCTCAACCTGCTGACGGGCAACGGCAAGTGCCGCTTCAAAATCTCCACCTAAAATGAGCTTAGAGAATTTTGGAGAACCGGTAATGTTTGTACGCTCACCAATGTTTACAAAAATACTCTCTGGAGTTATGGTAACCGGTTCCAATCCGCTTAAACGCAGATAAGGTTCTATCTGAGGTATTTTACGCGGTGCTACATTTTTTGCTTTTTCGGCTATGCAGCCGATATGCTCAGGTGTAGTTCCGCAACAACCACCTACAATATTTACAAAACCGTGCTGAATAAAATCTTCTACCAGATGAGCAGTTTCATGAGGCATTTCATCGTAAGCACCAAATTCATTTGGCAAACCCGCATTAGGATAGGCAGAAACATAGCAGCCTGCCTTAGCCGAAAGTTCTTCTATGTGCGGCCTCATGTCTTTTGCCCCCAAGGCGCAGTTGAAGCCTATACTTAATGGATTGGCGTGTATTACGGAATTTAAGAAAGCCTCGGCAGTTTGGCCTGATAAAGTTCTGCCGGAAGCATCAGTAATGGTTCCGGAGATCATAATCTCTATTTTACGGCCAATTACATTCTCATATTTTTTGATGGCAAATATGGCGGCCTTGGCATTTAAGGTGTCAAAAATGGTTTCAATTAAAAGCAGGTCTGAACCGCCATCAACCAGTCCGCGTATTTGTTCGTAATAAGCATCAACTAATTCATCGAAAGTGAGTGCCCTGAACCCTGGATCGTTTACATCCGGAGAAATAGATAGTGTTCTGTTAGTCGGGCCTACGGCACCGGCAACAAAACATTTTCTGTCGGGATTAGCCGCCATAAATTCATTAACTGCCTCTTTGGCTATTTTAGCCCCTTCAAAGCTCATCTCATAATCAAGCTCTTCCATCTGGTAATCGGCCAGTGAAATACGTTGGGTACTAAAGGTATTGGTCTCAATGATATCTGTACCGGCCTTTAAATATTCGGTATGAATTGCCTTAATGATATCTGGACGGGTAATGTTTAGTAAGTCGTTATTACCTTTTACATCACACGGGTGATCTTTGAACCGCTCGCCCCTGAAATCTTCTTCAGAAAGGACGTAACGTTGTATCATAGTGCCCATCGCACCATCAATGATCAGGATACGTTTTTCTAACTCTGCTCTAATGTCCATTTTTAATAGTAATATGAGTAGGTAATAAGCTAAAGT
>NZ_JBFTNT010000028.1:0-32640 GCF_056397585.1 Pedobacter sp. 05L430
ATGGGTCATTAGCCCTAATTTCTATTTGAGTTCCTGATGAAAGGGAGGCAGAAGTCTAAATCGAGACATGAGTCCAAACTCTGACGAAAGGATAGTTTACTTCTGCTTCCTTCTCATTCTAAAAATAATCAAAACAAATCTAAAGGACGTAGGAGAGATCTCTTGAACTCTGGCATAATCAAGAGATCTCTCCTACGTCGAGATGACGAAAGCTTTAAACTCCTGTGATTGGTAATCTATTTCGTAGCATCATTAATATCCAAATCGTTGCAGAATTTCTTAATATAAATCTATTTCTGAGCTAAYATTCCAACCCTAATTTCGTCATCAAAAATCAACCTACTAACTCAGATGATGAAAAATTTACTATGTACAGCTCTCCTGCTTCTATTCTGTTGCTTTGCCCAAAATAAACTCCTGGCACAAACAACACAAACTTCAATATCAGGAACCGTTACTGATACTCAAAAAAAACCTGTTCCGGGCGTATCTGTCAGGGTTCGTAATGAATCTACAGGATTTAACACCTCCACCACTACCAACAGCAATGGTGTGTATACCTTTAAAGAACTTCCCCTTGGGAAACCCTACACTATTACTGCAACTTATGTAGGTTTTGGCGACCAAAAAATAACCGGCTACTCATTAAATCAGGGTGATGCCCTGAAAATCAATATCACCATGCAGGATGCAGTAGAAAACCTGGCAGTAGTAGAGATTGTAGGATCAGGACTTAAAAACAAAACTGAAAACCTCGGTGCTGCAACCACCATTACGGCCAGAGACATTGAGAAACTTCCTGTTAACGGCAGGAATTTCACCAATCTTATGGACTTGTCTCCTTTAAGCCGCGGTGGCACAATATCTGGCCAGCTGGGCTCTTCTACTAATTACACTATTGATGGTATGACGGCTAAGAATCCAACTTCAGCAGGTTCTACCACCAGCCGAAGCGGTGCACCTTATTCTTTATCTATGGAAGCTGTCCGGGAATTTCAGGTAGTCACCAACCAATATGACGTAACCTTTGGCAGAAGTGGCGGTGGGACCATTAGTGCAGTAACCAAATCGGGTACGAATACTTTTAGTGGAGGAGCATTTACTTATGGCCGGGCAGACTGGCTGGCAAGTCCTTATGCAATCAATGGCAACAAACGCCAATCTGATTTCTCTACCTATCAATATGGATTTTCATTAGGCGGTCCGATCATTAAAGATAAACTGCATTTCTTTGCTGCATGGGACCATCAGCGTGATGCAAGGCCTTTGATGATTGCCAATCTGGAAACCGACGCCGATATTACTCGACTGAGGATTACTCCTGCCACACTAAAAGAGTTTGTGGATATCGCCCAGGATAAATATGGGGTAAAGGGACGCCAGACTGGAGAATTTGATAAGCTACGCGGTTCAGATGCAGGTTTTGCAAGAATCGACTGGCAAATCAATGAGAAAAACCTGTTGACAATCAGAGACAACTACACCAATGACCGCAACAAGCAGGGCCTGGAAGACAATAGCCCGATCAATTTGTACGAATCTTATGGAAATGACCAAAACGTAGATAACAGCTTACTGGCTACTTTACGTTCATCCATCAATTCCAAACTAACCAATGAGCTAAAGGTACAGCATTTGTACACCTACCAATTAAGCAGTCCAGGTGATCAGTTGCCTGCCGCAAACATTCCAAGAGCCGTTGTAGAAAACGTAATTTCAAGTATTAATGGAGCCAATGCAGCAACAAATATTCAGATAGGTGGTCACCGTTTTGCACAGGAAGGTTTTACTAATAATGTATTACAGATTGTAAATAACCTGTATTACAACACAGACAAGATTAAATATACTTTTGGCGCAGACCTAATGTATACCCGTGCACATTCTGTTTACGGAAGTGAGCTGAACGGCAGGTTTTGGTTTAGAAATACCGCAGATCTGGCCAATCCGGCAAACAATAGAACTGCCTTGCAGAATTTCAATGACCTTAAACCATACAGATACACAAGGGAAGTGCCTTTAGTGGCCGACCCAAGTGTAACTCAGGGAATCTTCAATACCGCTCTTTATGGACAAATGCAAACGAAGCTTGCAACGGGCCTGGAGATGACGGCAGGTATTCGTGCCGATTACAGTTTCTACCCTGCTGCGCCTCTGAATCAGTTGGTTCTGGATGAGCTTGGTTTACGCACAGACAACTCGCTGTCGACTTTCCAGATTCAGCCAAGACTGCAGTTCACATGGGATGTGAATGAGGAGCACAGGGATTTCATCAGGCTTGGTGCTGGTATCTTTGGATCGGACATCAATAATTACATGACGATCAACAACAGGGTATTTGACGGAACGCGCATTGCCTCAGTTGATGTGAGAGCACCGAATGTGCCAATACCAAATTTCATAGATTACCGCAATAACCCTCAGAATGCGCCCGGACTGGAATTGTTTGACATCCCGGGTGTTAACAAACTTCTCACGATCAACACTAACGCAAGTGATGCCCGCGTGCCAGTAGTTTATAAAGCAAATGCTTCTTACTCACATTTTATTAATGAGAAATTTAAAGTCACTATAACAGGTTTTGCCACATTAGGACGCAACAATTACGTATACGTAGATCGCAATATGGCAGTAAATCCATTCTTTAGATTGGAAAATGAAGGCGGCCGAGGTGTGTACGTTCCGGCAGCAAGTATTACCAACGCTGCACCAGACTGGCAACAGGGGCGTATTAGTCAGAAGATCGGTAGGGTATTGGAAATGAACAGCAAGGGGCGTGTAAACCAGTTCGCAGCAGTTCTGGATGCTACTTATCAATACTTTAAAGACGGAACAATCACCTTTAGCTATACATTAAACGATACCAAAGACAATACTTCTTATAATGGAAACGTAGCGAATACCGCGACACTAGCCTTACCTGTAAAAGATAATCCAAGAGACCTGAGTAAGATGAGTTATTCAGACAACCACTTCAGACATAAAATTGTATTCTATGGCACACTACCTACCTTCTATGGGGTAAGTGTAGGTATTCGTTATTCAGGTATCGGTGGCACACGCTATTCTCTATTGTCGGGCGGTAATACTAATGGCGACTTTGTTTCGGGAACAAATGATCTTGCTTTTATTTTCGACAGGAACAACACTGCTGTACCAGCCAACATTCAAACTGGTTTAAAGGCCATCATGGATAATCCTAATGCAAGTCAGAGCCTTAAAGACTACATCAACAGGTACAGCGGTCAGATCGCTGAGCGGAACGGCGGTATCAACGGGTTCTATGGCATTTTTGATCTTAGAATCAGCAAGAAATTTAAAGTTTATAAAACCCACAGCATTGAAATTTCAGGAGATCTTTTCAACGTAGCCAATCTCTTGAATAAGAAATGGGGTGTGAACGAATCAATGGGAAACCAGGCACTATATTCAGTTAATTCGTTCAACAACACAACCAACCAGTTTGTTTATAACGTAAACAATTCTGGTATTGCCAATCCATCAGGCAATCCTTATCAGGGGCAGATCGGTATCCGCTACGGTTTCTAAGCTTTCGATCTCAAAAACAAGAAGGGTGTGTTTCACAATCTGAAACACACCCTTCTTGTTTTGCATTAAATAGGTCATAACAAAAAAAAGAGTGGCCCTATCCGGGGTCACTCGTTTTTTAACTAACTTATTATTCATAAAAAAACTGGCTGTTGGGGAAGGAGTCGAACCTTCAAGGGGTAGTTAGCTACAGTTCAAAAATTAATTTGTGGTCAACCCATAAACTGCGTTTATCCATTTATCCCCACCACCGAGACAAGAAGGCGTGTCTGCCAATTTCACCACCCAACATTATATAAAGTACTAATTCTTAAGTAGTAGGTTTAGGTTGATTTAACTACTTAATAGCTGTAGGGGAAGGAGTCGAACCTTCAAGGAGTGGTTAGCCCTTACGGGTTTTCCAAATTCTCCACCACCGAGACAAGGAGGTGCGTCTGCCAATTTCACCACCCTACAGAGTATAAACAAGTTTTAAAGAACTATTTTTTGTTACTTGCTTGATACAAATGTAACAACAACCTATATACGTTGCAAATATTTTAAACATTTTATTTTATTTTTACGATATTTCTAATTAACTTAGAATATTGTTACCAAATATCAAAACGATGCTTAAAAAAGAAACCCAAAATTTAGAAATTGATAACCTGGATATTGATATCTTGAAGCAGCTGATGCATGATGCAACTAAGCCTTACACTGAAATTGCTAAAGATCTGATTGTTTCTGGTGGAACAATACATGTCCGCATGAAAAAACTTCAGGAAATGGGTATCATCAAAGGGTCACATCTCATTATTGATCCGCAAAAGGCTGGTTACGACATCTGTGCCTTCCTTGGTATCTATCTTGAAAAGGGAATTCAATATAAAGATGCTGTAGAGCAACTAAGCAAAATTAAAGAAGTTGTAGAACTCCATTACACTACCGGTGCCTATAGTATGTTTGCCAAGATCATTTGTCGCGATACGAGCCACCTTAGACATGTATTAAACGAAGAAATCCAGGCTGTATCTGGCATACAACGTACAGAAACATTAATCTCTCTTGAAGAAAGTATCAAAAGACAGATTGAGCTGTAGTTAACAAAATGAGATTACCAATGACGTTTTTTTAAATCGTCCGTCATCTCCACGATAGGAGAGATGACGGACTGCAATGCTCTTTTTACTATTTAAACATGTTTTTCAATGCTTCAAGCTTCAATTGTAAATCCCCATCTGGTAGCGGTTTATCTTTCTTCCCTCCAACACCATTAGTTTGAGGTTTTGACGGCTTTCTATGTTGATCCGGTTTACCTGCACTTACCGGTTTTTTAAAGCTATTTGGTTTTTGATCTGCCTTTTTAACCTGAGGCTTTGGAGCAGCGGTGGCTGTTTTCATAGAAAGCGAAATACGCTTTCTTGCCACATCCACTTCAACTACCGTAACTTCTACTTTTTGATGAACTTTAACAACATCATTGGCATTGGTTACAAATTTATTGGAAAGCTGACTCGTATGCACTAATCCATCCTGATGAACTCCTATATCTACAAAGGCTCCGAAATTGGTAATATTGGTAACAATGCCAGGCAATTTCATACCGATCTTTAAATCAGCTATTGCATTTATGCCATCAGTAAAGCTAAATATTTCGAACTGCTCACGAGGATCTCTTCCTGGTTTTGCAAGCTCACTCATAATATCATTTAAGGTTGGCAAACCAATTTCTTCACTTACATATTGCTGAAGTTTGATCTGTTTTCTTAATTCAGCATCCTTCATTAACTGAGCTACGCTGCAGTTCAGGTCTCTTGCCATTTTATTAACCAGGGCATAGCGCTCTGGGTGAACAGCGCTAGTATCAAGCACATGCTCAGCATTTCTAATTCTCAAAAATCCAGCGGCCTGCTCAAAAGCCTTGTCTCCTAAACGAGGTACCTTTTTAAGGCTTTCTCTATTTTTAAAAGCACCATGCTCATTACGATAACTTACTATGTTTTGTGCAAGCTGCGGACCAAGCCCTGATACGTACGCCAGAACCTGTTTGGATGCCGTGTTTAACTCTACGCCTACAGCGTTCACACAACTCATTACAGTGTCATCTAAAGAAGCCTGCAGCTTATTCTGATCTACGTCATGCTGGTACTGCCCTACACCTATAGACTTAGGATCTATTTTAACAAGCTCTGCCAACGGATCCATTAAACGACGTCCAATTGAGACTGCCCCACGAACGGTGATGTCCTGAGTTGGAAATTCTTCTCTGGCAACCTCAGAGGCTGAATAGATAGATGCACCATTTTCATTAACCATCACCACAATTACGTCGGCTATAGCCAACCCACGGATAAACACCTCGGTCTCTCTGCCTGCAGTTCCATTTCCAATAGCGATAGCCTCAACATTGTGCTTAGCACATAATTTTTTGATGGTTTCGGCAGCTTCAAGAACACCTCTTTGACCGTTATGCGGATAGATAGCAGTATTTTCAAGTAATTTACCTTGCATATCCAAACAAACAACCTTGCATCCGGTACGGAATCCAGGATCTATTGCCAAAACATTCTTTTGTCCCATTGGAGCAGCCAGCAGCAATTGCCTTGCATTCTCTGCAAATACACGGATCGCTTCTTCATCGGCCTTTTCTTTTGAAATACCGCGAACCTCTGTTTCCATTGCTGGGCCCAGCAAACGCTTATAGCTATCTTGTATGGCTAATTTAACCTGTGCTGAACTGCCATTGTTGCTTTTCACAAACTGCTTCTCCAGAATTTGAATTGCTCCCTCTTCCTCAGGCATGGTTTCAAGCTTTAGAATATCCTCATTTTCTCCTCTGCGCATTGCAAGGATTCTATGAGAAGGGGCTGTTTTAAGTGGCTCGTTCCAGTCAAAATAGTCTTTGTATTTAATCCCCTCTTCTTCTTTTCCCTTTACCAGGGTCGATTTAAAAATCGCATTGTTTTGAAAATATTTTCTCATTGATGTTCTTGCATCAATGTTTTCATTTATAATTTCTGCAATGATATCTCTAGCCCCGGCAAGCGCTTCATCTGTTGATGATACGCCAAGCTCATCATTAAGAAACTTACCGGCTTCAAGTTCCGGATCTTGTTTGCTTTGCTCAAGTATGGCAATAGCAAGAGGCTCCAAACCTTTTTTACGGGCTTCTGATGCTCTGGTTTTACGCTTTGGTTTATACGGAAGGTAGATATCTTCAATGGTGGCAATATTTGTTGCCGCGTTTATTTTTGCTTCAAGCTCTGGTGTAAGTTTTTCAAGTGCAGCAAGTGCTTTTAAAATTGCTTCTCTACGCTTATCGAGCTCACGAAGCTGCTGAAACCTGTCGCGGATGGCGGCAACCTGTACCTCATCCAAACTCCCTGTCATCTCCTTGCGGTAACGGGAAATAAAGGGAACAGTTGCTCCTTCATCCAATAATTCAATAGTAGCGATAACCTGCTTTTCCGCCACTGCGAGTTCAGCAGCGATTATTGTAGAGTGATTACTCATTTTGATCTCTATTTGATGTTGTAAAGTACAGTGGGGTCAAAAATAAAAAAAATCCCGCAGAGGGTTTAACCAGCGGGATTATATTTCTTTTAAATAATTAGTCTTATTTTGCTACGTACATAACTTCTTTTACAGCTTTAACTACCTTTTCTGCATTAGGTAAGCTAGCCGCAATAAGAGTTGGTGCATAAGGCAACGGTACATCTGCACAAGTGATACGCAATACCGGAGCATCAAGATAATCGAAAGCATTTTTTTGGATATTAAATGCAATTTCAGAAGAGATAGAAGCCAATGGCCAAGCCTCTTCAACAATTACCAAACGATTGGTTTTCTTAACAGATTCAATGATAGTTGCATAATCAATAGGACGTACAGTACGTAAATCAATTACTTCAACACTAACGCCTTCTTTAGTTAATTCTTCTACAGCTGGGTTTACAACACGGGTAAGCATCTTGCCAAAAGTTACGATGGTTACATCAGTACCTTCTTTTACAACGTTAGCCTTACCTAGAGGAATATAAAATTCGCCTTCAGGAACTTCGCCTTTATCGCCGTACATAACCTCAGATTCCATGAAGATAACCGGATCAGGATCAATAATAGATTGTTTAAGCAAGCCTTTAGCTTCGTAAGGAGTAGATGGAACTACAACTTTTAAACCCGGACAGTTTGCATACCAGTTCTCAAAGTTTTGAGAGTGCTGAGCACCTAACTGACCTGCATTTCCAGTTGGTCCGCGAAATACAATAGGCACAGAAAACTGTCCGCCACTCATAGATAGCATTTTTGCTGCACCATTAATGATCTGATCTATAGCAACCAGAGAGAAGTTAAAAGTCATGAATTCTATGATTGGAACCAATCCGTTCATTGCTGCGCCAATACCTATACCGGTAAAGCCCAACTCAGCTATAGGCGTGTCTATAATGCGTTTGTCTCCAAATTCATCCAACATTCCCTGACTAACTTTATATGCACCATTATATTGTGCAACTTCTTCGCCCATCAAAAAAATGTTCTCATTTTTGCGCATTTCTTCGCTTAAGGCCTCACGTAAAGCTTCTCTAAATTGAATCTCTCTCATTGTATATTCAAATGTTAATTGCGGCAAACTTAGATAAAATTGTTTTTATATGCAATTTATTCGCACCACTGCCCGCCTTTGAAAAGAAAGTTTTACACTTGAAATATATCCATAATGGTTTAATTCCTTAACTATCTCTGACAAATGTCTTTATAAGGGCAATACGAGCAGTTTTCTTTATTCTCAGTTTGCAGAAACGGAATGTTTTCATCAAACAGTTCATTCAGCTTTTCATTTAATTTATCAGCAAACATAGATTTAAACGCTTCAAGGCTCTGATCCTGCAATACCAATCCCCCTTTTTGCTTTTCTTTAAATAAAGTACCCTCTTTAAAATCTCTAACGGTATAAAGATGAGGCTCTACATATTGCCTACCTTTAACCTGCTCATACACATACGTGTAGAATAATGTTTGTATAAGAGCTTTGTTATGATCTTTTGCCTGATCCTCGAAAAGAGAAGGAAAATCTTTGTACTTAAGCTGATCTTTGCCTGTTTTATAATCAACGATCCTGATCTTTCCATCTTTTACATCAACGCGGTCAATGATACCGTACAGCCAGATATTACGATTCTTTCCTTCTGTATCAATTGGATAAAGCATCACATAATCGCTTTTATTTTCAAGTTCCTCTATTTTAAAAGGCGTAAGCTTTTCATCATTTCTTAAAATTTTAAGCGCATACTGCTCTAATACCTGTAACACAATTTGTTGCAAAGCCGGAGTTTGCGTTCCCGCTTTGGCCGCATTAAGCTTAAGTTCTTTAGCCAGGGCAAATTCACAAATATCTGACAGCTTCTTTTCCCTTTCCTTAATAAAATCGGCGGTTATCTCAGCTCCTACACTAGGCTCATAAAAAACTTCCATTACCGTATGTAGTGCACTTCCAATTAAATTGGCTTCTATTCTATCCGGTAAATCTTTAGGCTCCTTTAACCCGGCAATATTTTTATAGAAAAACCTTAGAGAGCAGGTATTATAATCTGTAAACGCAGTAGCAGATATTTTCTTGTCGTATTTGGGGGTAGAATTTCTTTTGAAATATTTCTCCAGTCCTTTTAATACATCTCCCTTTTTTTCTACAACAATTTTCAGGTTTCTGGGATTCTCAATTGATTGGTTCTGCTGCACCCTATGCGAAAACGTACAATTGGTTTCGAACTCCAGCTGTTTTACAAATCGGCTTTCCTCTCCTGTACTTTTCTCGTCTGTAACACCATTATAAACCAGTGTAATTTTTTTGGCAACATGCAGTAACCTATAAAACAGGTAAGCCGAAATTGCATTCTGATGTTCAAGTATAGGCAAACCAAAAGCACGTCTAATATTATCAGGAATAAATGAGGGGTTATTATTGATTTTAGGAAGGATACCTTCATTTACACCTAAAACGATAAGTTCATCAAAGTCCAGGTTCCTGCTTTCCAAAAGTCCCATTACCTGCAAACCGGCCAAAGGTTCTCCTTCAAAGGGCACGGTTAATCCTTGAAGTGCTTTTCTGATAAGCTTAAAAACAAACCTCGGATTCAAATCCTTTACTCCCTCTGCTTTTAGCTCTTCAAAACTATCTGTAAGTGCATTAAGTGCTTTTACTGCTTCGGTACACAATAAGCTGTCCATTCTTTGCAGCTTGCTTTCTTCTGAAACGTATAATAATACACTTGCAAGATGCCTTATCGTTGTAAAGGAATCGACAAAAGTGTTGAAGGTGATGGTTGCGATCTTGCCCATCCGCAAGAGTTCTGCTCTATCAAAAGATGCCTTTTTCTCATCAACAACTTTATTATGCAACTCATTGCGTAGATCCGGGTCAATAGGAATCAACGGATTAAAAAGGAAAGATAAAACATGCTTATAGTTAACCTCTGCATCAGACAACAGGGCTTCCTGGATACTGAGCCAAAGATCACATAAGCCATATAAGGCCGATTGCTCAAAAGGATAGCCCATAGTAACATTCACACTATCGTCGTCAATAGTTTGCAAAGCCGGGATTAGCAACTTTTCATCGGCAAGAATAATTGCTTTTCCACCTGCACTTTTAGCCCCATTTTCTGATAAAAGCTCCGAAAGTAACTTGCCCTGAGCAACATTACCCAGTGCCTGCACAACAACAAATTCCTTTGCCGCATCGTTCAGTCTTGCCAGCGCTACTTTAAACTGGTTAACCAGTCCAACAGTATGTATATTTCTTCTGATAAAATGTCCGGCTTCCTGCAATGGATTTGAAAAATAATGCGCGTCTACATCAAAATAGAAAGAACACCATCCTTTTTCCTGCCACTGCTTAAAAAACTGCTCTTCCGCTTTTGACAAAGCGTTGAAACCAACAAATACAGTATGTTTAAATGCTTTTAAAAATTCGGGATCTGAGTTCTTACCTTCTGCAAGGTTACGGTACATCCTGGCATTGGTAACCAGATTTTCCTTAGCTAATCTTGAGTGAAAATTAACATAAAGCAAGGGCATTCTTTGCCATAGCTCTATAAACCTTTCTTGCATTTGGTTCTGCTTTTTTGCAGAAAAAGAGCCCCAGAATGTTCGCATAAACTGTAATTGCTCCTCATCAAAGTTTGGGAATTGCAGTTGCAGTTCGGCTATATCTTCAATTAACCCAAATATCTCTTTAGCATTGGCCAGATAATAATCTACCTGACTAAAATCGCCAAGAATAATTTCTGCCAGCGGATAAAACTCATCCGGCGAAACATCTTCTTTGCCCTCTCCTTTTAATAGTTCATTATAACAGGTATATAAAACAAAGAATTGTTTAAGCTGACCTGCAGGAACAAGTACCGTGCCTCGTGAAAGAAATTCCTGAATAGTATACATCTGTGGGCTCCAAATTGGCTTACCGCTCACTTCTGCAAGGTATTTCTTTAAGTATAGCTGAGGTCTTTTATTGTTAAAAACAATGGCTACATCCTGTAGTTCATTACCAAAACGTTCTAAAAGATCGGCGGCAACTCTGTTCAAAAACTTTCCTTCGTTCACACTTTCCATTACGATACTTTTAATAATTTTCCTGTTTCGGCATACCAGATGTAAGCGTCTATTTGTTTAAACTCATCCATTTTCAACAGGTTTTCCCTGTAATGATTGATATCGTCTATGTATTTATTATGAGGGGCACCAAATTTAAAATCGAGCAACACAGCCTTATCCTCCATTACAAAAAGCTTATCCGGACGTTTCACTTCTCCCCCCTCCAAAATCATATCTCTTTCACTAATTATGCTTTTAGAATTCTTAAACCACTCTGCTATTTCCTGTTGATTGATCACATCTATAACTGCTTGCTTTACTTCATCACGCTCACTGCGCCTGATCAGACCTTCCTGCATTTTCACCGAGATCAATTTATCAAGATCTTTTAAATCTGTAATGGTTTCCAGAATACCATGTAACACTACTCCTTTTCGTTGGCGGGCATTAAACCAACCATCATCATTATTCTTTTGGTAATTAAACTTAGAAGTCAGGCGCTCATTCACATAATAATTAGAAACCTTTATGGCGCTTTCATTAATTTCAGATGCTTTTTTAACTGCAGGCCGTAATTCTCCAAAAGACATCAGGTTTTCTTCAAGTACAAAACCTGATTCCTCTTCATTTTTAAAAAGGTTCAGTAATATATTCTGAAGCTCATTTTTAACCGTACTTTCCTTTTTCTTCTCTACAGTTGTTGTTTTAGGGCATACCAGATATAAATATTCTCTTGCCCTGGTGGTTGCTACATATAATGTATTTAGGGCATCCATATAGTTTAGCAGCATTTCTTCAAAGTACTCACGTGCAAACGCTGTAGACGCAAGTTTACTGCTATAATCCACTGGTAAAGTACTAAAGTTTTCAAACCCTGCCTGTCCGGCATTTACCCATAGTATTTTCTTAATAAATCCACTTGGGATATTTAATTTCCAGTTTAAAAATGGAATAATTACCGCCTTAAACTCTAATCCTTTCGATTTATGAATGGTCATGATTTGCACCGCATCCTGATCATCAGCGTTAGGCAAAGCTTTATTTAAGCCTTCTTCATCCCACCATTCCAGGAACCTACCCAGACCCTGATCACCTCCTCCGGCAAAAACACCTATCTGATCTCTAAGCGCCATAATAAAAGGAATATGATTTTCATTCCGGCCCGTCCCCAATCCAAAAAACTGCACCATTCTTTCCATTAAGCTGGTCATAGGCAACTGCCTGAAATTCTCAAAACCGTTGCAGAAGTCCTCAGGAAAATAAGAGGTAAGATTTTGAATAGGCTGACTAGCAATATCCATCCAATCCTGAGCAGTTAGCGCTACTTTCTCATCCATCCCTTCCGGGTTGTTAATCTGGCTATACAACCTTGCGCATGTAGCCCGATAAATAGCCTGTTCATCCTCTCTTGCCACCAACATTCTAAATATATTGATCAGCAACTGGACGGCAAGGTTAGACGATATCTTTAAAGCATCTCCGGAAATAACCTGAAACGTTTTGCCCGCAGCGGCCGATAAATCGTCTTGTCTATCCAATAAGGCTGAAATCATTATTTCTGCCTCTCTATTAGTCTTTACCAACACACAAATATCTTTCATAAAAAACCCATGAACCGATAGCAGTTCAATGATTTTGTTAACGGAATGAATAGCCGCAACGGGACTTTCATCCTCTGACTCTGAATCATCTTCCTTGTTCAGAAATTGCATCTCGATTTTACCCCCCGTTAGCGTTTGAGGAGTAACGTTTTGAAAGCTTCCTTCATAAGCGCTATCAATAATTTGGTTATACTCCTGATTCCAATAACTTAAAAGATCTTCTCTCTGCGTCTCTGCCAGGATTCCATTGAGTTGTCTTTGCAAAATAGATGGCAAATGGCTGTACAGAAAATTGTTAAATGCAATCACATTAGCTGTACTTCTCCTGTTAAACTCCAGGTTTTCCTCTACAACATTATGCGCCTGCACATCATGTCTTACATTACTATGCAAAATGCGCCAGTCGCCACTACGCCATCTATATATTGACTGCTTTACATCACCTACAATGAGGTGCTCGGTAGTATTCCCTTCAAATTCTGATAGCGCATTTCTAATAAGTGGCAAAAAATTAAGCCACTGCATGGTGCTGGTATCCTGGAATTCATCGAATAAAAAATGCTTATACCTATTTCCCGTTTTTTCCCAGATAAAAGAAGGATTTTCCGCATCCGCTCCAGTTATGCCAACCAATAACTGTTGGGCATCACTGATAAGGAGTGCTTTATTTTCGGCCCTATAATTTTTTAATTGCTGTGCCATTTCCTGCATCAACCGTAAGTAAGAACTGTTTTTATGAATGGCCAGCCATGTTGAGTATTGTTCGGCACCTTCCTGATAAAAGTCGACCATTTTCTTTAACCCTGGATTAAGGTCATCATACAACTGCCTTACTCCTGATGTATCCTTTAATGAGGTATGCGGCCACTGCTCAAAATCATCAACCATATTGGCCAGGGCAGGAAAAATACTATAATCTTCATTCAATATCTTATCCAGCTTTAACAAAGGATTAAGAGATTTACGTGCCAGTTCTTCGGGCAAAACACCAGAAAGATCAAATATGTATTTCAGGTCCGTAGCTTGGTCAAACAGGGTTTTATTAAATGCTTTTATGCCAGAGGTTACAGTTTGTTTTAAAGTATTAAATTCTGCCGATCTATCTTCTCCCATAAGCAACATCGCTTCCTGAAAAGGATAGTATCGTTCTTTAAAAATCTCATTGGCCAGATCCTTTAACGCACGCTGATAATTCCAGTCCTTACCATCGCTTATCCTGTCTATGGCAAGCGCCGTTACCCATTCCAGCAATTCAGGATCAGCTTCCATCTGTAAGTTCAGTGCTTTAACCAGCTCCTCCTTTACTTTGTCATGATTCATTTCCAGCTTATATCCACTATCCAGATTTAGTTCAAAAGCAAAGCTTCGAATTACCTTTTGCACAAAGCCATCAATTGTGCTTACAGAGAACCTACCAAAATCATGAAGTATGTTGCTGTAAATTATCTGTGCTTTTGCTTTAATATCCTCATCAGAAAGCTCAGGATAACTAGCCTTTAAGAGCGGCTTAAAATCTGAGGGATCGCCTTTTGCTATCGCTTGTAAGGCCCCCAATATCCGCTCCTTCATTTCGGCTGTTGCCTTATTTGTAAAGGTAACTGCAAGAATTTCCCTGTATTTACCCGGGCCGCTAAATAAAAGTGTAAGGTAATGCAGGGTTAGGCTAAAAGTCTTACCCGATCCGGCAGATGCTCTAAGCAATTTTAAAGGTTGTTGAGGCATTACGTAAAGCTATAACTTATTTAGAAAAATATGGCTACAAATAAAATCTACTATTTAACTAGAGAATATTAAACTGGTATTACAATTGATGTTAGCTATTCTATTAATTTTGCAATTAAATTACTGAACAATGAAAAGGATAGCCTTAATACTACTTATTGCCATAGCAACTGTAGGCGCAAGCTCTGCACAAGAGAAAAAAGAAGCGGTACATATTTATAATCCACAGGCCAATGCCCGTGCAGATATTGATGGCGCTGTAGCTAAAGCTAAAAAAGAAGGAAAACATGTGTTTTTGCAAATTGGTGGTAACTGGTGCAGCTGGTGTATTGCTTTTCATAAAATGGTTGACAATACGCCTGAATTAAAACAATTCATTAACGACAACTACGAAGTTGTTTTGGTAAACTACAGTCCTGAAAACAAAAACGAGGCTGTGCTTGCCAGCCTTAATTACCCGCAACGTTTCGGATTTCCTGTTTTTGTAATACTTGATGGTAACGGAAAATTATTGCATACCCAAAACTCTGCTTACCTGGAAACGGATGAGAAAGATGCAAATGGCAAAAAGAAAACGGGACATAGCGTAAAAGCTGTTACCGACTTCTTGAAAAACTGGACGCCAAAAGCAGTTGATCCGGAAACTTACAAACAACAAAAAGCAAAGTAATTTAACAATTACTCTTTGTCTCCATACTTAAAAAAAGCATTCACAGTAACGGGCAGTCTCCCTGTAGGAATCAGTTGATTCTTAATTACAGATGCGGCCGCCTTTTGCATGAAATCCTCTTTTTGATAGGCTACTATAAGCCCTTTGCTGTTCTCAAGACCAGGCAATGCCGATAGGTTATACGGATTGGCAAACAAAGCAAAAATTGCATTACTTAACGACATATCCTTAATAAACATCTTCAAGTCGTTACTTAAAATCATCCCGTTTCCAGGCCTGATACGAGTATCATGAATGCCAACAATTACCTGATCAAAAACATTAATGTATCTCAAAACCTTTGCAATAGCTGTAGCATTGGCGTTCCTATCCAGTGTATAGAATACAGAATTTTTATAGTAAGCCCCTAGATCACGTTGAAAATCTGTAACTCCAGGTGTACCTAAACTGATGATTACCGTTCTTCTATCCTTAGACAATTGACTAATATTTGCCTTGCCCCTTAACAGCGTCATAGAAGCATCAGCCAGCTTTTGCAAAAGCACTTTACTTTCCGGTCTGTTTACATCAGCAACCACATTTCTTTCATTAATAGAATCGCGGGCATTTAAGCCCGCCCAGTATTTAGCCGTAAGGATCTTTTTAACACTTTCGTTAATTCTATCCATGCTAATCCGGTCTTGTCTAACCGCTTTACGAACTAGTTTTATTGCTCTATCGCTATTTTCTGAAAGCTCCAGAATATCGTTACCTGCAATTACACCCATTACATCAGCTTCTCCGTCCTTAAAATATTTAACCACCCCTTTCATGCCCATAGCGTCAGAAATAATCAGTCCCTTAAAACCCAATTCCTGTTTTAAAATACCAGTAACAATGGGTTTTGATAATGTTGAAGGCATATTCGGTGTGTTGTCTAGTGCCGGAATATTCATGTGTGCAATCATAACACCTGCAGCACCCTGACGAATTAATTCTCTAAATGGATAAATCTCCAAACTATCCAAACGTGCTTTAGAAAACTTAAGCTGAGGAAGGTCGTAATGAGAATCTACATCGGTATCTCCATGTCCGGGAAAATGTTTAATACTAACCAATAGACCCCCATCCTGCATTCCCCTCATATATTCGCCAGCCTTTGTAGCTACGTTGTATTTATTTTCTCCGAAAGAACGATAGTTTATAACCGGATTTTTAGGGTTATTATTTACATCAACATCAGGTGCAAGATTCATGTGCATACCAATGCGTTTATAATCTTTAGCCACTTCCAGGCCCATTTTATATAACAGCTCTTTATCCTGAATTGCTCCTAAGGCCATTTGGTAAGGATAAGAGATAGTGCTATCTAAACGCATCCCCAGACCCCACTCTCCATCAGAAGTAATCAATAAGGGTACCCTTGATAATGACTGATATTGATTTGTTAAAATAGCTTGTCGGCCAGGTCCTCCCTGAAAAAACACCAAGCCACCAACATCTTCCTTTTTAATTACGTTGGCAATAGAGTCTTCATAAGCCTTCCCCAAATTGGTGTGTGCTCTCACAAAGAACATTTGGGCAATTTTCTCGCGTCTATTCAATTTATTGAATACAGAATCAACCCAGTGATTCTTCTCTGTTAAAGTTTGTAAATAAGATTTTTTTTGAGCCTTTGTTGACGATACTGAGATAGATAAAAGGAGGGTAGCAATAAGCAGATGTTTAACGTTCATTACGGCAATGGATTGTTTAAATTTCAAAGTTATAAAAAAAGCACCCTATTCAGGATGCTTTTTAAGGTTAAATAGGAATATTATCCTCACACACAATTAGGGATTAATTTCGTTCCTGCTCTCGTTGGTTATCTTTTTGAAGTATGAAGAAGAAAGAAATATCTCTTTCATAACTTTTTAAAGTTACATGCAATTTTTGATATTTTTGCAAAGACCTCAATTTCTTTTACTTACACTTTAAAAACCGGCCAACTTAAAAAGTGTAACCTAATGATAATGCAAATCCTTTATTCTTAATCTTATCCTGGTTTACATCATCCTTAAGAGCCTTTTGGAAGTCCATCATATATCGTGCGTTAACATTGATATTTGGTGTGATACTATATCCCAAACCAACAGCACCACCGGCCAGCGACTTACTAAAATTCTCTGTATCGGTCGATTCTCCCTCAATACCATTATTGAGTGCACCTGTCGATTTTTGTGAAAGAAGGAATGATACCTGAGGGCCTGCAAATACAGTTAGTTCCGGAGTAGCCTTATACCCTATTAATACAGGAACATCTATATAAGATACCTTGGTATCAAAATCCACCCCGTTTTCACTTAATTTAGCACCTTTTTGTATAAACATCGCTTCTGGCAAGAAGGCAAACCCTCCGCCCATAGGTAAATCGGCATAAATACCTGCCTGAAATCCGACCCTTGAGTCTGTTGAATAATCTTGGCCACCCCACTGGATTTTGCCCATATTCATCAAGTTGGCACCGGCTCTAATACCGAAGCTCATTTTGTCGTTAGCAGCCGACTGTGAAGTCTGTGCATTTGCCTTAAAAGCTAAACTGCTTACTGTTAATCCTAGTCCTATAATGAATAATTTTTTCATAATTTTCTGTTTAAAATTCACAGAGTGTATTGTAATAACCATGCCAAAGACCCCAAAACCAATCATCTAAAGGGAGGCAAACAAATAAACAAACAGCTCATTTACTGCTGTTTACAAACAAAACCAAACACTCATCAGAACCTAATGAACCCGTGCGTTGTGAGTGTCTCGGAATTGATACACTCTAATGGGATTAGCATAAACAAAAGAGCCCGACCATTAATAGTCGGGCTCTTCCGTAAAAATTGAGTATCTAATTATCCAACCGAAACAATTAGAATTTCAATCCTAATCCTACAGAGAACACCTGGTTCTTGTATTCAGGAGTTTCTTTTGATCCATTCTCGTTGTTCTTTTGGAAATCCAATGCATAACGGCCATGAATGTCTACCTTATCAGTTACATCATATCTGAATCCAATTACACCTCCAACCAGACTTTTCTTAAATCTATCCGATTTATCTTCAATAATTGTTTCTTCAGCAGTTCCAAATCCATTTTCAAATTTGTTTTTAGTTGAAGTAAGGAAAGATACCTGAGGACCAACCACTAAATTCAATCCTGAACCACCAACGTTAATACTTGCTAAAATAGGAATATCAATAAAATGAGTTGTTTGCGTAAATTCACCAAAAGGAGTCTCTGCTTTATACCCTTTTGTAGAATACAGTAACTCCGGAGTAAATGCCAATCCTTTAATCAGATTAATATCCAAAGTAATACCGGCATTGAAACCAGGATTAACTTTTGTTTTAAAATCATTATTACCGTCACCTTTAATAATGTTCGGTAAGTTTAAGCCTCCCTTAATACCCAATCTGATTGGGCTCTGTGCATTTGCTGCACCGGCTACGAATAGGCCAATGGCCAAAACAATTAATTTTTTCATTTTGTGTAGTTTTTCATGTTCATCAGAAAGAAATGTGCCAATTTTAAAAACAACGCCACTATATCCTCTTTAAACACTGTCTACCACCCATTTAAAACTTGTTACAACATCAATTTTTGCCTCTAAATATTATCTTCCAATTCGTTGGCTTCCTATTAAATTGTATCTAATTTGATACAAACAATTAAACATACACCTCTTCAAAACTATAGATCAGAAAAACAAAATAATTTCACACGACTTGCTTTTACTTTCGATAATGATTTCTTATACTTACGTTTTATTACACATTATTCCAAATATAAAGTATGAGCAAGTATATTCTATCCTTAGATCAGGGAACTACAAGTTCGAGGGCAATTGTTTTTGATAAAGAAGGAAGCATTATTTCAATTGCACAGAGAGAGTTTAAGCAAATATATCCTCAACCAGGATGGGTAGAGCATAATGCTACAGAAATTTGGTCTAGCCAGGTTGCTGTAGCAACTGAAGCGATCATAAAAGCCAGTATAACGCCTAACGACATCGCTGCCATAGGCATCACTAATCAGCGAGAAACAACGGTATTATGGGATAGAAAAACCGGAGAACCACTACACAACGCTATTGTATGGCAAGACAGACGCACGTCTGCCTACTGTGATGAGTTAAAAGCGCAAGGCCTGGCCAAAAGCGTACAGGAAAAAACAGGGCTTATTATAGATGCCTATTTCTCGGCCACAAAAATCAGATGGATACTGGAAAATGTTCCCGGAGCAAGAGAAAAAGCTGAAGCCGGAGATATCGCCTTTGGAACCATAGATTCATGGCTGATATGGAAACTAACTGATGGCAGGGTGCATGTTACTGATGTGACCAACGCATCAAGGACAATGATTTATAACATCCACACCCTTGACTGGGATCAGGAATTGCTTGATCTTTTTAATATACCACGCAACATCCTTCCCGAAGTAAAATCATCAAGCGAAGTCTATGGAGAAACCACAGGCAATGTACTTGCAGCCAAAATACCTATTGCAGGGATAGCTGGCGACCAACAAGCCGCTCTTTTTGGTCAAATGTGCACAGAAGTAGGTATGGTTAAAAACACTTATGGAACCGGATGCTTTATGTTGATGAATATTGGAGATAAACCTATAGTATCGCAAAACAACCTCGTAACTACCATTGCCTGGAAAATAAACGGAAAAGTACAATACGCATTAGAAGGAAGCATATTTATAGGGGGAGCAGTTGTACAGTGGCTAAGAGATGGGCTAGGCTTAATTGCCACATCAGCCGATGTAGAAGAACTGGCTTTAAGGGAAGCAGACACAGGTGGTGTATACCTTGTTCCTGCCTTCGCAGGTCTTGGGGCTCCACATTGGAATCAGGATGCCAGAGGTACCATTACCGGAATTACCAGAGGCACGAATGCATCTCACCTTGCCAGAGCAGCCATTGAAAGTATCGCTTTCCAAACAATGGAGGTGTTAAAGGCTATGGAAGCAGATTCAGGACTTAGAATTAAAGAGCTAAGAGTAGATGGGGGTGCAACTGCCAACGACATACTTATGCAATTTCAGGCTGACGTGCTTGAAACAACAGTAATCAGACCCCAGGTAACAGAGGTTACCGCCTTGGGAGCGGCATATCTGGCTGGCTTGGCTGTTGGCTACTGGAACAACATGGACGACATTAGCGGTCAGTGGAAAATAGATAAGAGCTTTAAAGCCGGAGAAGCGAAAAATATAGAAGAGCGTATTAAAGGATGGAATAGGGCTGTAAAGGCAGCAAAAGCGTACGCTGAAAATTAACCAAACTAGTAACATATTTAAATCTTATCAGCATGTCTGCATTTTCAGCCGAAATCCTCGGCACTATGTTTATGATTTTATTGGGCAACGGTGTTGTTGCCAATGTGGTTCTAACCGGAACTAAAGGAAACAATGGTGGCTGGATGGTAATTACCACAGCCTGGGCACTTGCCGTATTTGTAGGCGTAGTTATTGCCGGCCCATACAGCGGAGCTCACCTTAATCCAGCTGTAACAATTGGTTTGGCTATTGCAGGAAAATTTAACTGGGCAGATGCCCCGACCTATATTGCGGCTCAATTTATAGGCGCGATGCTGGGATCCTTTCTGGTCTGGCTTTTATTTAAAGATTTTTACAGAGGAACCGCAGACAAAGGAGCAAAACAGGCTACTTTTTGTACAGCACCAGCTATACCAAATACCATTTCAAATTTGATTAGTGAAATAATAGGCACTTTTGTGCTGATTTTTGTGATATTTCACTTTACAGATGCGTCATTAGGTGCAGATAAATCTCCAATTGGTTTAGGTTCCGTTGGTGCCTTGCCAGTAACCTTCCTGGTTTGGGTTATCGGATTATCTCTTGGTGGTACAACAGGATATGCCATTAATCCGGCGAGAGACCTTGGCCCTCGAATTATGCACGCCGTGCTTCCGGTTGCAGGTAAAGGTGGAAATAACTGGAATTATGCATGGATACCAGTAATCGGGCCTATTATAGGTTGTTCATTAGCCGCTTTGTTATATTTATGTATAAAAGTTTAGTTTTGCGACCGTAGGAGCACTATTTAAATTGAGGTTAAAATATTACATTAGAGTAAATTTTCTCGTGTTGACAAATTACAGATTTTTATACCTTTGTAATTGGGATAAGTCTATTCGTTAGACATACTAAACAAATATAAATTAACGCTCTATGGCCAAACACATACTATTGTCGTATGAACCAGATCCAAGTACAGCACATAATGCCGTTGGTATCATATACATATTAAAGATTCAACGCATAACCTGGTGGGGCTTAAGGAAACGTATTATCGAACATCATGCGCTAATTCCGTTTCATTCAGATGCTCAAAAGTATTTTGATGCGTGGAACGCTGACATTGGCAAGGAAATCAAATAAATCAATTAACAAAAATTCTGACTCAGTCTCCCTTTATTATTAGCGGTAATTTCTGCATAAGGAATCGGCCAGTCAAAGTTATCCAAACTTAGGTATTGCCCCATTCATCAGGCTTGCCACTGCGAGCCAGGTAAAGCGACACCCGAATCAGTTTAACATTCCTCCATTCTTCCCAATACAATTCGCGGGCACGTTCATTCATAATATCCCCAATGGTAACAGCCCCATGATATATATATAAGTTCAGGTGAAACAAACAAGTTAGAGGAACAGATATTCTTATCGAAGCGAAGATGTCGAAAAACAATAATATCAAAAAATGCAAATAATAACAACTTTTGAACAGTAAGGATTTGTCATGGACCTATATTTTTGTGCTCAACCAATTATAAACATTGAATCGATTTACTTATGATATGTAAACAATTTAACCTTGTTTGGAGAAACTATCTGAAATATAATCCTGATAAAGCCATAATAGCATTCGTTTTATTGATAAACTTTTTAGGGAGCAACTGTTCGGCAATTGCACAAGGCAAAGATTACCCGTCGATAACAGCAGAAAAAAATGGTACTCCAAACCTTTTTTCACCGGATCCGATAATCGACTATACCTGGAGTGATCCAAAGGCAAGTGACGGTATGGAAACTTATCAGTTGTCTCCAAAAAGTTGGACAGTCTCTAATACCAGGAACTTTAATATGTCCGATTTCAAACTGAATCATAGCATCATAGTAAACGGCGAGGGCGATATTCGTTTTGATTTCGGACAGAACAATGCCGGTTGGTTAGAATTTGACAGCCCAGACCAAATTGGGAGTGTAGAAATGAGCATTAGTGAATACAATGAAACACCTGATTACCCAGCAAATTACCCAACAAAGACTGCTCGTCCAAAAAAGTATGGAAATACCTATCGGCTTGAATTGAATCCTGAATTATATGAAGGAGTAAGATTTGGCTGGATACATGTCCGGTCATTCTCAAAAACCTGGAGAATTACCTCAGTACGACTTATTTGTCAAACCAAACCGGTTAACTATAAGGGACGTTTCTCATGTAGTGACACAACACTTACACGCATATGGTATACGGGTGCATACACGGTAAAGCTAAACCTACTTAAGGATTATCTGGGCGCGATTTTAATGAATCGCGGCGATAGATTTTCCTGGACAGGGGATGCGCATCCTGCTCAGGCAGCTTCTATGGTTGCCTTCGGGAATTTCGACTTTATCAAGAAGAATATTGAATATACTTCTACTCAGAGTAACGGCATCAGGAGTTATGCGCTTTACTGGGTTCTGAGCCTGATAGATTATTATAGGTATACTGGTGATACCGAAACATTGAACAATTATATTGCCAACGTGTGTGTAAAACTGGATGATGCCTACAAGGTTTACGGAACCGATCCAAATCTGGAGTTTTTCGGCTGGGATGAACGTTTGGGATCAGGATTTGAGCACCCCAATCTTCCCGAGCCACAAAATGCCTACAAAATGCTTTCCATACGCGCATGGAATGAATTTTCCGAAGCCATGGCTACGTGTGGACGCAAAGATCTTCAGGAAAAATATCGTGGATATGCAACTGAAAAAATCCTTGAATTGAAGAAAACTCATGAATGGTATCATTCCTTTGGTCTCCATGCCGGAGCAGATGCCATTACAACCAATCTTTTGAACGATAAAGAAAAAAAAGCGATATATAATAGAAATTTTACTGACAGGGTAAATCGGGTTTCGTATTCTCCGTTCAATCAATATTTTGTTATCCAGGCATTTGCGAGGATGAATAAATATGACGAGGCTTTAAGTTCCATACGTGATCTTTGGGGAGGTCAGTTAAGATACGGGGGCACCACATTTTTTGAAGACTACCGTCCATCATGGAACTCAGTAATCAGTACCAATGGTCCGGTGCCCAACAACCAGTGTGGTTTTACCAGCCTTTGCCACCCATGGGGTGCAGGAGTTACAAAATGGCTTAGCGAAGAAGTGCTCGGCATAAAGCCGACTGCTCCCGGCTTTACTACATTTGACATACTACCCCACCTTGGCCGAACGTTGACAGATGTCTCAGGAAGAACTCCAACCCCACTCGGCGATATCAGCGCAAATTTTGATATTTTAACTGGGCTATCTGTCATATCCACCCCTGCCGGCAGCATCGGAAGAATTGGCATTCCAAAAGCTGAAAAAAAAATTAGTCGCATCACGATCAATGGCAAATTGGCCTGGGATGGGAAATATCATTCAGTATCGGGCGTTTCCGCTGCGAGAGAGGATACGCATTTTTTGTACTTTACCGGTGTACGCCATGGCACATATAAAATTGTCACAACCTATTTAGGTAACACACCAAAATATCCTGAACCTATTGAACAATATCCTGCAAAGTTCATGGGTATGGATACAACCACGAGCGGAAATTGGGGTAAGATCTTTGGAAAAGACGGCTATGTCCTTTGCAATTATAATGGAGCTGGAGTCGATAAAAGAGCGCTTCCCAGCTATGTTTCCGCTGTTTCTTATTACAAAGTCAAGGGTAACGGCGAACCGCTCAATACAGTATGGGAACCTAAGACCAATGACCAGCGGGCGTTAGCTCCAGATGCAGGAAACGGAACACCCAGAACTGCCTCCTGTCTCTACAGTGCAGACGCTGATCAGATCGGGTACACTTTCACCTGTACCATTGACATCAAAGGCGTAAAAAACCATCAGGTATCGCTCTACTTTGTCGACTGGGATAAAAAGCGCAGAAAAATTTCGGTGGAGATGTTCGACGCAGCAACATCAAACCTAATCGCCCCGGTAAAAATAGTTGAAAATTCCATCGGTGGAACCTACCTGAAGTTTGCTTACAATAAATCCGTGAAATTCAGGATCAATATGGTTAGGGGCGATAATGCAGTATTGAACGGAATATTTTTTGATCCTGTATCAAGTAACAAACCTATCAGGCAAGAAAGGAGTGGCTATTGAAATATGGACTATTTATAGCCTGGGTTTGTTTTATAGATATCATTTGCCGAACCAGGTATAAATTAAAGCAAATAGGGCTGCTCGACATCGAACAACCCTATGAGTTTAAAAATTCATTTGCATCTTGCGGAGAGTGAGAGATTCGAACTCTCGATACCCTTTTGAGGTATACACACTTTCCAGGCGTGCTCCTTCAACCACTCGGACAACTCTCCTTTTTTCAGGATTGCAAAAGTAGTATTTTTTTTCCTGTTACTGAATATTAATCAATAACAGTGATTTTTAACATATTTGTTTTGCCTTTCTGTTCCATTGGAATAGCAGCAGTGTTAATAATCACGTCTCCTTTTTTAACCATTTTGTATTCCTTAAGCAGGCTGTTTACATCTTGAATGGTCTCATCAGTACTTTCAAATTTATCGTAATAAAAACCTTGAACACCCCATAAAAGGCTCAAAGTATTTAATAGAGATCTGTTACTGGTAAAGATATAAGTTAATGCCTTAGGTCTGTGGCTTGAAATTTCAAATGCAGTATATCCGCTCACGGTCATAGAAACGATACCAACTGCGTTTGTTTGCTTAGACAGGAAACAAGCAGTATCGCAAACTGCATCGCTTAAAAAGCTCTCAGATTTTGGTTTAAGGAACTTTTCAGG
The DNA here is from genome assembly GCF_056397585.1 of Pedobacter sp. 05L430. Classification (NCBI taxonomy): domain Bacteria; kingdom Pseudomonadati; phylum Bacteroidota; class Sphingobacteriia; order Sphingobacteriales; family Sphingobacteriaceae; genus Pedobacter; species Pedobacter sp. 05L430. The sequence goes on from NZ_JBFTNT010000028.1 coordinate 25,178, forward strand.
GTGGAATGGATAGTTATTAGTTTCGATATTCTGAATGATCTTCTGCATAGTCTCAATAACGATAAGCGGAAACTCACCTACTGAGGTCTCGCCACTTAGCATTACTGCATCAGCACCATCAAGAACAGAGTTAGCAACATCATTAACCTCAGCACGGGTTGGCCTAGGTGTAGTAATCATACTTTCCAACATTTGGGTAGCAATAATTACCGGTTTCGAAGCAGCTCTGCACTTTTGTACAATCATTTTTTGTAACAAAGGAACTTCTTCCATTGGCATTTCAACTCCCAGGTCACCACGGGCAACCATGATACCATCAGAAACAGCAATGATTTCATCGATATTAGCGATTGCCTCGGGTTTTTCGATTTTAGCGATTACACGGGCAGTTTTACCTCTTTGCTTGATGATGTCTTTTAATTCAATAATGTCTTCAGCATTACGAACAAATGAAAGTCCAATCCATTCTACATCGTTTTCGAGAACAAACTCAAGGTTTTTTCTGTCTTCAACTGTAAGAGAAGGAATAGAAACTTTTGTATTAGGTAAATTCACACCTTTTCTTGAGGTAAGAATACCACCGTGAACTATTTCGCAAAGAACTTCGTCTTTAAGGTTAGTTTCGATAACACGCATTTGCAGCTTACCATCATCTAAAAGGATGATTTCGCCAGCTTTTACATCTTTTGGAAAAGTATCGTAAGTGATGTAAATCCGTTCTTCATTTCCTATGCATTCTTGCGTAGTAATGATGGTACGGTTTCCATTAACTAAGTTGATACCACCATCCTTAACCATACCAATCCTAATTTTAGGCCCTTGTAAATCGGCAAGGATACCTACATTATAATTGTATTTTTCATTGATATTACGAATGGTATCCAATACTTCCTGATGATCTGCCTGAGAACCGTGAGAAAAATTTAAACGGCAAACGTCTAATCCGGCGTTAAACATACTGTATAAAACTTCCGGTTTAGCTGAAGCAGGGCCCAGGGTGGCCACAATTTTTGTTCTGGAATGAAATGGTTTCATTTAGTTACTTAAATTTATTATTGACGCGCAAATCGATGATTTTTCACATAAAAAACCCATGCTCGTCTGATTATTAATGTTATTTGTCTGATAATGTAAGTTCAAATATAGTGTATTTAATACACCTACAATATAAAATTTACATTATCAAATTTTCCCTCGACTTCAATTTGCGCGGATCTATCTGCGCAGCTACCTGAATATCAGGTAGTTTATTCAATCCGTTGATTATAAAATTAAGATCTTCTTTATCAATGTACTGATGAATAATCATAAAAAAATCTACTTTATTCATTTCAGGAATTAAAAACCCTTCGGCATTTCGGTTGTTAAGGATATAATATTCAATTTCACCTTGTTCAACGTAAAAATAATACTTTGAAAACGGTAATGGGTCTTCATCAATATTAAAGTAAACCTCGTGATCCTCAACCTTTTCAAAATTAAAATTAAGACTAGTATTTACTTTATGACAAAGCATATAATCCTTTAGCGATGCAGTAATGGCAATTAGTACAAAATCGAGGTCTAATGATAGTTTTAAATAAGTTTTGTTCAAAACGCAGTATATTTACGGGATTACGAAATTATAAAACTAATTTTACTTTAATGTTCGAAATAAAAACATTAAAATTGATAGAGAAATAAAAACATTTGAAATGTGTAAGAATTTATTTTTCTTTGCACTGAATTATTTAACCATTAAATTATAACATTATGTCTGATATTGCTTCAAGAGTTAAGGCTATTATCGTTGAAAAATTAGGTGTGGATGAAAGCGAAGTTACACCAGAGGCTTCTTTCACTAACGATTTAGGTGCGGATTCTTTAGATACAGTAGAACTTATTATGGAGTTTGAAAAAGAATTCAATGTAGCAATCCCTGATGATCAGGCTGAGACCATTGGTACAGTTGGTCAAGCAATTGCTTACTTAGAAAAAAACGTTAAGTAAAATACGGTCTCCGTATAATCCGTATAAATGGAAGTAAAAAGAGTAGTAGTTACAGGGTTGGGTGCGCTCACTCCTATTGGCAGTACAATCCCGGAATTCTGGGATGGCCTGTTAAATGGGGTGAGTGGCGCTGGCCCCATTACAGGTTTTGACACCTCAAAGTTCAAAACCAAATTTGCATGTGAGCTTAAAAACTTCAATCCAGAAGATTTTTTGGACAAAAAGGAAGCGCGCAAGCTAGATCCATTTGTTCAATATGCTTTAGTAGCCACAGATGAAGCTGTAAAGGATGGTAATTTCGATTTTTCACAAATCGACACCAACCGTGTTGGCGTAATTTGGGGCTCAGGCATTGGCGGCTTTAAAACATTTCAGGATGAAATGAAGAACTTCTTTTTAGGCGATGGTACTCCGCGCATGAATCCGTTCTTTATTCCGAAAGTAATAATTGACATTGTTCCTGGCCATATTTCTATAAAATATGGACTTAGGGGGCCTAATTTTGCTACAGTTTCTGCATGTGCTTCATCTACAAATGCAATGATCGATGCGTACAATTATATTCGTTTGAATATGTGCGATATCGTGATTAGCGGTGGATCTGAGGCAATCATTAACGAAGCAGGTATTGGTGGTTTTAATGCAATGCATGCCTTATCGACCAGAAATGATGATCCTCAAACAGCTTCAAGACCGTTTGATAAAGACCGGGATGGCTTTGTTGCCGGCGAAGGTGCAGGAACCATTATTTTGGAAGAACTGGAACATGCTAAGAAAAGAGGTGCTAAGATCTATGCCGAATTAGTTGGGGGTGGAATGAGTGCAGATGCTAACCATATTACAGCTCCACATCCGCAAGGACTAGGCGCAAAAATGGTAATGACAAACGCGCTTAAAGATGCTGGTTTAACTACTGCGGATATTGATTACATTAATGTTCATGGAACCTCAACTCCTTTGGGAGACATTTCTGAGACTAAAGCTATCGTTGATTTATTTGGAGAAGATGCTTATAAATTAAACATCAGCTCTACAAAATCTATGACAGGACATTTATTAGGTGCTGCAGGTGCCATAGAAGCAATTGCATCTATCCTTGCAGTAAAAAATGACATAGTACCTCCTACTATTAATCACTTTACTGATGACCCTGCGTTTGATCCGAAATTAAATTTCACATTTAATGTGGCACAAAAGAGACCTATCCGCGCTGCTTTAAGTAATACTTTTGGCTTCGGAGGTCACAATGCTTCTGTGATTTTTAAAAAATACGAAGAATAAAAAGCACTTTGCGGAGGCTATTGTTAGCCTCCTTTAATTTTGCAATAATTAATGCCATTATTTGACCTGTATAAGCTTTATCTATCATCCGATAAAGACTTTATAAAAAAGTTGAACAACATTTTAGGCTTTGTGCCTGGAAATACTGTTTTGTATAAAATGGCGTTCAGGCATAGGTCTGTGGCAAAAATCCTAAAAAACGGTAGTAGGAGTAGTAATGAACGTTTAGAATTTCTAGGCGATGCTATTTTAGGCTCTGTAATTGCCGAATTACTGTTTAAAAGCTATCCTTATAAAGAAGAAGGCTTTTTAACGGAAATGCGTTCAAAAATTGTGAATCGTGCCAACCTTAATCAGCTTGCCAGAAAAATGGGCTTTGATCAATTGATCGTTTTTGATCAAAAAGCTGTAAATATCCAAACCAAACATCATTCTATGCTGGGAGATGCATTTGAAGCGCTTGTAGGCGCCGTGTATCTTGATAAAGGCTATAATTTCACCAAAGACTTCCTACTTAAAAGAATAGTGAAACCGTACATCGATATTCACACCCTGGAGCTCACTGAAACTAATTTCAAGAGTAAATTGATTGAATGGTGCCAGCGTCATGGAAAAGATATATCTTTTGATATGGTTCAAAATAGCGAAGGCGAAAGCACAAAGTTATTTACAATACAGGCAGTTATTGAGGGTGAAAGCTTCGGTACGGGCAGGGATTACAATAAAAAGAATGCCGAAAAGCTTGCGGCAGAAAAAGCCTGCGAGGCCCTTTCTATTTAGAATTTTAGCTTATTTTTTTAAGGTGTCTGTATACGATTTATAAGACTCTTTTATGTATTTGACCGCGTCGTATTCTGTCCAGTTTTTGGCTTTCTCGTATTCTGGTCTATAATCAAGCATGTATTTTTCCAATGCTTCTCCTTTTAAATCGGTATTGTTCTGAATGATAACTTCATTAAAGAATCCATCGATTAAAGACTGTTGCATCTCCGTTTCATAATAACGTCCAAATCTTCTTGCATTTTTTGGCGTCCGGCCTAACAATTCATAAACAGCAGTAAGCGGTTTAAAAAGAAATGACAAAAGTGGAGGCTTTCCCTGATAGAATGAGCCTTTATTTTTAAAATCCCTCTTTATATCGTTCAATTCCTGTTTTTTGCTTTGCCCCGTAATGTTAACCTCTCTAAGCGTTCTTCCCCTATCTAAATAAACAATGAGGTCTTTACCCGCAGGCACAACAGCCTCGGCATCCGAATATTCAATTTTAATTACTAAAAGCGTATCGCCCTGTACGGCTCTGATCTGGAACAAACCAAAGTCGCTGCTTAAAACTGATAATCCTGTTCTTTTATTTATAATTTGTGCGGCTGCAACACGTGTAGAGGCTCCTTTTTCCATTACTGCTCCCTTAAGAACAAACTCTTGCTGAGCTGAAACAGAGGATATGGATGTCACAAAGAACAATAGGAATACTAAAATATTTAAATAACCAGGCCTTATCATCTAACGAATATTTTTTGTAAACTTAACCATTGTTTGCCAATGAACTAAGTTAAAAAAAGTTAAATGAGTTTGAAAAGGCAATAAATTATATCTTTGCACATGATAAAATCAATGACAGGGTATGGCCTGGCCTCTACTGACCACGAAAACGTAAAGTTTGCAGTAGAGATAAAATCTTTAAACAGTAAGTTCCTGGAACTGAATTTAAAACTACCCAGGGCTTTCTCGGATAAGGAGTTATTGCTGCGTAATATCTGCAGCAAAGAAATTGAACGTGGAAAAGTAAGCGTTTCTATAAACATAGAACGCAGTGAAGAAAACTTAAAAGGTGCAACTATTAATGCTGCCTTATTGAGCAAGTATTACAAACAGCTTGAAGAAATCAATATCCAGTTAGGGGCCAATTCTAACAACCTTTTACAGGCGGTTCTTAATTTCCCTGAGGTAATCAGTTATTCTGACGAAGATGTTAATGAAAATGACTGGGACATTTTAAACAATACGTTTATTAAGGCCCTTGAAAGTTTTAATCAATTCAGACTTGCCGAGGGTGTTGTTTTAAAGACTGATCTTGAATTGAGGATTAAAAATATTCTTCAGTTCTTTTCCGAAATTGAAGTTTTGGAACCGCTTAGAATTCCTCAGATCAGAAGCAGATTAAATCAGTTTCTTGAAGATAATGTGGGAAAGATAAACGTAGATCAGAACCGTTTAGAGCAAGAGTTAATTTATTATATTGATAAACTTGATATTACCGAAGAAAAGATTCGCCTAAGAAGTCATTGTGATTACTTTATTGAAACCTTAAAAAGCAAAGACGCAAATGGGAAAAAACTTGGTTTTATTTCTCAGGAAATAGGTAGAGAGATCAATACCATGGGTGCAAAGGCTAACGATGCGCAAATACAGCAGTTGGTTGTGGGTATGAAGGAAGAGCTCGAAAAAATAAAGGAACAACTATTAAATGTTTTGTAAGCCATTGGCTGAAAAACAACAACACAAAAATGAAACAAGGTAAACTTATCATATTTTCTGCACCATCGGGAGCCGGAAAAACAACAATTGTAAAACACTTACTTAAAAAATTTCCTTCACTAAGTTTTTCTATCTCTGCAACAACACGCCAGTTACGTGGAGATGAGAGAAATGACAAGGATTATTATTTTATCTCTAAAGAAGATTTTCTGCACAAAGTTGCTCATCAGGAATTTGTAGAATTTGAAGAAGTTTATAACGGTACTTTTTATGGCACTTTAAGGTCTGAAATTGAACGCATCTGGAATGATGGCAAACATGTGATATTTGACATTGATGTAGAGGGTGGATTGCGCCTAAAGCGCAAGTATGAAGATGATGCCTTAGCTATCTTTGTTCAACCGCCTTCTTTACAAGTGCTAAAAGAACGTTTGAGCGGCCGGGGTACTGATAGCGCCGAAAAACTACAGGAACGTTTTATAAAGGCTGAAAAAGAGCTTGGCTATGCAGATAAATTTGATGTTATCTTAAAAAACTACGAATTAGATACCGCATGTGCCGAAGCTGAAAAACTTGTTGGAGATTTTATCAATAGCTAAATCATGAAAACAGGGTTATTCTTTGGTTCATTTAACCCCATACATACCGGACATCTGGTAATTGCTAATTATATGGCAAGCTTTACGGGGCTAAAGGAAGTTTGGTTAGTGGTTTCGCCTCATAACCCACTGAAGAATAAAAACGGTCTGACTAATATGTATGACCGATTGGAGATGGCCAAGCTAGCGACCGAAAACTCAGAAAAAATCAGGGTTAGCGACATCGAATTTGCCCTTCCGCAACCTTCTTATACCATTGATACGTTGACTTATTTACAGGAAAAGTATCCTGGGAAAGAATTTGTATTAATAATGGGAGCAGATAATTTGGTTTCCCTTAAAAAATGGAAAAATTACGAGGTTCTTTTAAAGAACTATCAAATATATGTATATCCCAGACCTGGTATAGATATTGGTGAATGGGAAAATCACCCTTCAATTGTTATTACTGAAACTCCACAGATGGATATTTCATCTACTTTTATTCGCAAGGGGATTAAAGAGGGCAAAAATGTTCAATATTTTACCCCCGACAATGTTCTTGCTTTTATAGAAAGCAAAAATATGTATCGTTAAACCTGACGGTACAGCAAAAAGATTGTAGGCTTTTTATGCAAATCTATTCGTTCTTTCCTCCACAATGCAATTGGCATTGTTTTAATGTATTCTTCATCTGATGTAATATTGCTGGCAACACTAAGTAATGTTGGCGGTTGGCAACTCTTTAATACATCTTCAAATAAATGATTATTCCTGAAAGGCGTCTCTATAAAAATTTGGGTCTGTTTATTTTTATCTGCTAATTGTTCCAGTTCTTTAATTTTCTTCCCTCTTTCTACTTTATCAATTGGTAAATAGCCATGGAAAGTAAAACTTTGTCCGTTAAAGCCAGAGGCCATTAATGCCAGTAAAATAGAACTTGGACCAACAAGAGGAACTACTTTAATACCTCTTTTATGTGCTTCTGCAACTATATCAGCTCCCGGATCTGCAACACCAGGACACCCGGCTTCGCTCATTAAACCAACGTCTTTCCCTGTCATTAGTTCCTTAAAATATGGGACAAAGGAGTCGTTGCGTTTATGTTTACCATAATCATGAATTACAAGATCACTC